>NZ_JAPNNL010000158.1 GCF_027620315.1 Nonomuraea corallina
TGCTCCGGAGCGATCCGGGCCTCCACATACTGCTTTTCCGGGTAGCACGTGAGCTTCAGCCCATGCTGGGTGTAGAGCTCGGCCTTGTCGTCCGGGCCCGCATCCGAGCCCAGCCGCACGAGATCCCCGACCTCCTCGATCATGGCCCTGATCTCGGCGGTGCTGATGCGTTGAGCGGCTGGGACGGCCTTCAGCTCACCTTCCAAGCGGGCGCGCTCGCTCTCGGTCTCGTTGATCCATGAGGGGATCTCGATCGGGTCGCCTCCGGCGTCGGGGGCGGAACGGTACTGGTTGAGCCGTTCCTACAGGTCATCGTGCGTACACGCCTCCCGGCCCGGACGAGACCGGTTCGGAGAGCACCGATGATCATCGGGTCAACTTTCCACCCGGAAGTCCTGGCCGAGGTTTCCCCGGCACCGCCGATGCCCATATCCCTACCGCGCCTGCCGGGACGGGACGGCGCCGAAATGCCAGCGGAAGGACCCGCCAGCCCACATGAACCGCGCCACCGCGTCCGGACGGGACCACGGGCCGCTGCCGGCACTGCTCCTTCTGCTCACCGTGAGCACCGGAATGATCGACGCGGTGAGCTTCCTGGGGCTCGGCGGGGTGTTCGCCGCCGCCATGTCCGGGAACGTCATCCTGTTCGGCATAGGCATCGCCGGCGGAGGCACGCTCCTGTCGGCCGCGTTGTCCCTCACCGCCTACTCGGTGGGCGCGGCCTGCGGCGGGCGGATGTTCCTGCGCGGCGATCCGCACCGCGGCATCCTCCTGGCCGGAGGCACCGCGATCCACGCGGCCCTGGTGTTCACCGCGGCGCTGATCGGCCTCCGGTACGGGCTCTCCAGCACCCCGCTGAACAGGCTGATACTCGGCATGCTGGCCTTCTCGATGGGCTGGCAGTACTCCATCATCCGCAGACTGAAGGTCCCCGACCTGACCACGACCGTCGTCACCACCACGCTGACCGGTCTGTTCGGCGAGTCCACCGGTTACGACAAGCAGCACCGGCGGATCATGATGATCGGCATGCTGCTGCTCGGCGCGCTGACCGGTGGCCTGCTGTGGCGGCTGGAACTCAGGACGGCCCCGATGTGGGTGGCCGGGGCCATCCTCACCGGGTGCGCCGCGGCCGCGTACGTCGCCGCGCGGCGCCCTGGTTCGCAGAGCTGGAGCTGAGCGCGACGCCTCGACGGCGGCGCGGTGGAACAGCGCGCGCAGACCCTGGTTCAGACGTGGCGAGCGCGGTGGTCGACCCGCGTGGCGGGAGTCTAGGCCGGTGGCGGGTGGCCGAACGATAAAGAACGCGTGGAATCTTCGACAGGCATTCTCCAGGTATGACGACACGGGAGAAACGGTCGTCGTGCCGTACGGAGTCGTCTCCCACACTGGACAGGCACGGCGGGCCCCGCGCGACTGCCGCCCGCGAAGCGCCGCAGACACCAGGTGGAGTGCTCAATGGATCTGTCCAGACGCCGGATCGTCGCCGGACTCGGCGTCGTGGCGGCCGGCGCCGTGGCGCGTCCGTTCACGCCGCAGCCGTCGAGCCCGCCGGTGATGCCCGTCGCTCCGCGCGGCGTCACCCCCGGGGAGCTCGCGCGTGACGAGCGCTTCTGGGCGGCCGTCGCCCGGCAGTTCCGGGTGAGCCCGGACTTCGTCAACCTGGAGAACGGCTACTACGGGATCATGCCGGAGCCGGTGAAGGGGGCGTACCACCGCAACGTCGACCATCTCAACGAGCTCAGCTCCCACCTGCTGCGGACCACCTTCAAGCCGCGCGCCGACGAGGTCCGCGACCGGCTCGCCGCCCTGCTCGGCGTGACGAGGAACGAGATCGCGCTGACCCGGGGCGGCACCGAGGCCCTGCAGAACCTGATCGCCGGCTACAACCGCCTGCGTCCCGGCGACG
Organism: Nonomuraea corallina; assembly: GCF_027620315.1. Lineage (GTDB taxonomy): Bacteria > Actinomycetota > Actinomycetes > Streptosporangiales > Streptosporangiaceae > Nonomuraea > Nonomuraea corallina. The sequence continues at coordinate 1,910 of NZ_JAPNNL010000158.1, forward strand.
CCGTCATGTACGCCGACCTGGACTACCACAGCGGCCAGTACGTCATGAACTGGTTGCCCGCCCGGCGCGGCGTCACGGTCGAGCGCATCGTCATGCCCGAGCCCGCCACCCGCGAGGCGGTGCTCGACACCTACGCGCGAGCGCTGCGCGAGCACCCGAAGGTGCGGCTGCTGCTGCTCAGCCACATGAACAACCGCACCGGGCTGGTCACCCCGGTGCGAGAGATCGTCACCATGGCCCGCGAGCACGGCGTGGACGTGATCGTGGACGCCGCCCACTCCTGGGGCCAGCTCGACTTCACCGTCAAGGACCTCGACGCCGACTTCGGCGTGTTCTCCCTGCACAAGTGGATGGGCGCGCCGCTGGGGTCGGGCTTCCTCTACATCCGCGAGGGCCGGCTGGCCGACATCGACCTCTGCTACATCGACGAGACCTACCCGGCCTCCGACATCCGTTCCCGCGTGCACTCGGGCACCATGAACGTGGCCCCGTTCCTGACCGTGGACGCCGCGCTCGACTTCCACGAGAAGCTGGGCGCGAAGGTCAAGGAGGCCCGGCTGTGCTTCCTGCGCGACCGCTGGGTCCGCCGGGCGCGCGAGCTCGGCGCGCAGATCCTCACTCCGGACGAGCCCGGCATGTACGGCGGCATCACCGCATTCCGGCTGCCCGGCCGCGTTTCCAAGGAGGACAACGTGGCCATCGCCGAGGACTTGATGACCCGGCACCAGATCTTCACCGTGGCCCGCAGCGGCATGGCCGGAGGCGACGTCGTGCGGGTCACCCCGGCCCTGTTCACCTCGATCGACGACGTGGACCGGCTGGTGGCCGCGCTGCGCGACATCAGCGCACGCCCCCGGTGATCACCCGAACGGCCGTCCTGTCTCCGGTCAGGTTCGCCGCCCGGTGCTCCGCCGGCCCTTGAGGAACAGGATCGTGCCGATCGGCGTGAACAGCACGCCCAGTCCGCCGGTGATCATCGGTCCGATGAACGCCGACCAGAACGAGGCGATCCGCGCGTCGTACGGGTTGTCCGGGTCGTAGGCGACAGGGATGCTCTCGCCCTTGGCGTAGGCCGGCGGGCTGCTGCCGTGTGAGCTCCGGAACGAGTACTGCCTGCCGTCGACGGTGAACTCGACGGTCGAATACCAGACGGTGGTGTGGCGGTAGAAGCCGTCGCGGTTACGGGTCGTGCTGGTCTCTTCCGTCAGCTCGACCACGGTGCCGTCGGTCTGCTGCGCCGAGGCCAGGAAGCTCGCCGCCGAGGCCGCCAGGGCGACGGTGACGCAGAGCAGGACCAGGCCGACCAGACCGAAGATCCCCCCGACGAGGGTGAGGAGCCTTCCGTTGTGCATACGAGGAGTCTGCCGAACGCGGGGCGCGGTCCGGACGGCGGCTCCCGCGGGGCGCTAGGACGGTTCCGCCGGTGGGGGTGTCGTTCCGCCGGAGCGCCGACGGCCGCTCCGGCGTCGGATGACGGCCTGTTCGATGCCGGACAGGGCTTCGAGTTGCTGTGTGGACAGCGCCTCGGTGAAGTGGCGGTGGATCGAGGCGAGATGGTGGGGGGCGGCCTGGGCGTGGGCCTGCCGACCGGCCTCGGTCAGCACGACGTCGTCGCCGCGGCCGTCGAGCTCGCAGGCCTGACGGGTGATCAGCCCGCGCCGTTCCATCCGGCCGAGTTGCCGGGACAGCCGGCTGTGCGTCCAGTTCATCCGGGCGGTGAGACCGCTCACCCGGATGCAGTGCTCCCCGTCGGACATCGCGACCACGGCGTCCAGCACGTCGTAGTCGGCCATCGACAGGCCCGCGTCTCGCTCCAGGTCACGCGCGACCTCCGCGTCCACCAGCAGGTGCAGCCTGCGGTAGGCCGCCCAGGCCCGGCTTGCGGTCTCGTCCTGGGGTCCCGATCGCGTCATACGCATCAGTATAAGAATTCGCGTGACATGTAACTAATCTTCTCCTAGCATCTTCGTTACATGTAACGAAGATGACGAAGGGTGTGGCTGATGTCGATCGAACAGCGCATGATCAAGGTCAACGGGGTCGAGCTGTGCACGGAGTCCTTCGGCCGATCGGGGCATCCGGCGATCCTGCTGATCCACGGCGCGGGTCACTCCCTGCTGGCCTGGGAGGAGGACTTCGTGCTGCGACTCGTCGCCGGCGGCAGACGCGTCATCCGCTACGACAACCGGGACGCCGGCCTCTCGACGCACTACCCGGCGGGAGCACCGCCGTACGGGCTGCGCGACCTGACCGCCGATGCCGCCGCCCTGATCGACGCCCTCGGCCTGGTCAGCGCCCATGTCGTGGGCATGTCACAGGGCGGGGCGGTCGGCCAGCTCCTGGCGCTCGACCACCCCGGCCGGGTCGCCTCGCTCACCCTCGCCTCGGCCACGCCCGGCGTGCCCGGACAGGAGCAGCCGGACCTGCCGCCGATGTCGGCCGGGCTCCAGGCCCTGTTCACCGAGGAGGCGCCGGAGCCGGACTGGTCGGACCGGGCCGGCGTCATCGACCACCTGGTAGAGGCCGAGCGCCCGTTCGCCGCCGCATCCAGGCCGTTCGACGAGGCGGGCATGCGGGCCATGGCCACCCGCGTGGCCGGGCGGACCGCGAACCTCGCCGCCCAGCTGGCCAACCCGTTCCTGATCGACGCCGGGGAGCCGTGGCGGGACCGGCTCGGGCAGATCACCGCGCCGACCTTGGTGCTGCACGGCACCGAGGACCCCATGTTCCCCATCGAGCACGGGCGCGCCCTGGCCGCGGAGATCCCCGGCGCGCGCTTCGTGGCGATGGAGCGGACCGGCCACGAGGTCTTCCCCCGCGCCCAGTGGGACACCGTCGTCCCCGCGATCCTCGAGCACACCGAGCCCCGGTGACCTGCGACAGGACCGTCGGCGGTCCTCTCAGGCGTCCGCCCGGGTCATCCGCAGGGCGAACTCCGCGTAGGTGTCGGCCACCTTCTCCGGTTCGTACGGCATGGCGGAGTCGTACCAGTTGGCCACCCGCATGCCCATCCCGCTGATCGCCGTGACCGCGAGGAAGGCGTCGGGCATGTGGAAGACGCCCGCGGTGATGCCCTCGTCGAGGATGTCCATGAGCAGTCGCCGACCGTCGGCGCGGAGGGTGAGCGCGGGAGCGGCGAGTCGAGCGAGAGGGCGTGCAGCTCGTACGTCGTCGGTGATCAGCGAACCGGCCGGGACGGTCGCCTGGCACGCCAAGGCCGTGGCCGCCCTCGCGACGCACCGGCGCTGACCTCAGGAGCGCTCGACGCGGACCGCGACCCCGTCGAGGATCAGCTCCAGCCCGAGTGAGAAGTCCGCGTCGGCGATGGTCGCGTCGGGGGTGTCCGGCGGCAGCGTCTCGAACAGCGCCGAGGCGAACAGCCGGGCCGTCTCGGGAAAGCGTCCGGGGTCGACGAGCCGGACCAGCGCGCGGCCGTAGTCGCGCTCGGCGTCGGCCTGCCCCTGGCCTTCGGCGGCTCTGCCTTCGGCGAGCTCGCTGTATTGCCGTACCCACTGGACCACGTAGCCGTTGATCAGCGTCAGGATGCCGACCTTGTGCGCCCAGTCGAGGCGGGTGCGGGACAGGATGGCGAGCGCGGCCTCCATCCAGGCGATCTGGTTGGGGCCGGACGGCGGCCCGGAGGCGGGCACGCGCGTCAGCCACGGCCGGCGCTGCGACACCGCGCGCAGCGCGAAGGCCCAGTCGCGCAGCCCTGCGCGCCACCGCGCCAGCTCGCCGCGGAGCTCGGCCAGGCAGCGTTCGGTGTGCGGGTGGGCGTCGAGGATGTGGTCGACGGTACGCCACAGCAGGCCCAGCAGCAGATCGCCGCAGCACCCGGTCCGGAAGGCCGCCGCGAGCAGTCCGCGGGAGACCTCATGCCGCTTCTCCCCGAGCCCGGGACCCATCAGGCACTGGTGGGCCAGATCGGCCGCCTCGGCCAGGGCCGTGGGGTCGCCGGACCTCCTGGCCTCCTCCAGCAGGGCGAGGACGGCCGTGTGCTCGCCCGACCGGTAGTCGGCCTCGGCGGCCAGCCGCAGCGCCGCCAGAGCCGTCGCCCGGCCGTCGCCCTCGGCCACAGCCGCGTCGTAGGCCGCGAATCAGCGCCCAACCCCCCGGTGTTCCATCCCGTTCCACCGGCGTTCCAGCCCCGGGACACCGTCTGCGCGGGCGCGGTCACGGGGTCCGGTGCGGGTCATGCCTGGGTCTGTCTGCTCAGGGACTGGGCCTGCCAGGGCCAGCGGCCTTCGAGTTCCACCTCCAGCGAGAAGCTGAGGATGGTACGGACCAGCACGATCACGGCGAGCACGCCGACGCCGGCGAACGTCGGTGAGACGGCGACGGTGCGGATGATGTCCGCGGCGACGAGGAACTCCAGCCCGAGCAGGATCGCCCGGCCCAGGCCGCGGCGGTACTTCTGGTAGGTCTCCTGGACGGAACGGCGCTGGAACAGCCGGTAGCCGAAGATGACGGTGGTCATCAGGGCGCCGATCACGATGACCGCGACTCCGGCCAGGTCGATCGCCTCGCCGGCGGCCTCGATGATGCTCTTGTTCATGGGCGGTGTCTCATCCTGGAGCGCGCGGTTGTCCTTGCGCCTCGCGTGCCCGGCCCCGCCACCGGTCAACCCTGCCCCGGATGAGCGGGCCGGTATAGCTTCGCTCCATGAATCTTGGCGTCAACGTACCGAACTTCGGGCCGGGAACCGATCCGGGCGTGCTGCGCGAGTGGGCCCGGGTCGTGGAGGGGCTCGGCTTCGACCTCCTGATGATGTCGGACCACGTGGTCGTCACGCCGGACGTGGCCGAGCAGTATCCCGAGCCGTTCTACGAGCCGTTCACCACGTTGTCCTGGCTGGCGGGTCTGACGACCCGGGTCCGGCTGGGCACGACCGTGCTCGTGCTGCCCTATCGGCATCCGCTTCTGGTGGCGCGCATGGCCGCCAACCTGAACCAGCTCAGCGGCGGGCGGTTCGTGCTCGGCGTGGGCGTGGGCTGGGCGCGTCAGGAGTTCGCGGCGCTGGGCGTGCCGTTCGCCGAGCGCGGCCGGCTGACCGACGAGTATCTGGCCGCCCTGCGCGACGCCTGGGGCGCGGAGACCGGTGATGCGGTGCCCATCTGGGTCGGCGGCAACAGCGGGGCTGGGATGCGGCGGGCCGCCGAGTTCGGCGACGCCTGGCATCCGCTGCGCACCACCCTGCCGTGGCTGCGGGCGGCCATGGCGGAGCAGCCGCGGCTCACGACAGCGCCCCGCATCGCCCTGCGGCTGACCGCCGAACCCGTCGAGGACGGTGAGCGGCTCGCCGGCGTCGGCACGCTCGAACAGATCCTGGACGACCTGGCCCAGCTTCGCGCGCTGGGCGCGGTCACCGTGGTGCTCGACCCCTTCCACGGTGACCTGGAGGAGATCCGCCGGCCCCACGCGGCCTGGCGGGCGCTCACCGCCGTGGCGACGCACTGGAGGAACACCTGATGATCACCCCTGCGGACGAGGACTTCCTGCGGCGCGCGATCGCCCTCGCGGCCCACGCCGTCACCCTGGGCGACGCGCCGTTCGGCTCCCTGCTCGCCGGCCCGGACGGCGAGATCCTCGCCGAGGCCCACAACACGGTACGGAGCGACAACGACATCAGCGCTCATCCGGAGCTGAAGCTGGCCCGCTGGGCGGCCCGCGAACTCGACCAGGAGACCGCGCGCGGCACCACCCTGTACACCAGTTGCCAGCCCTGCGGCATGTGCGCCGGCGGCATCGCGCGCTCGGGGCTCGGCCGGGTCGTCTACGCGCTGTCCACCGAGCAGTTCGTCGAGCTCCATCCGGCGGGGGCCTGGCCGGCCGTGCGGCAGGACGGCCCGGCGCTGTTCGACGAGGCCCGGGCGCCCATCGACGACTACTACACCTGATCGCCGCCGGCGGAGTTCTTCCGCTCGCGGTGAGTGAGGGCGGGAGGAGGGCGGGAGGCAGCGCGCCCTGACTCCCGCCCTGCCTCCCGCTCGTGCCGCGCGTCGCGAGGCCCGGAGCCACGCGGGCGTCAGCCGCTCGCTATCGGAAGCGGATCTGGCCGTTCCTCAGCTCTTCGCCGGGCAGGCAACTGGCGGTGGACGGCTGTCCGCCCGGAGAGCGCCACAGTCCGTACCGGAGCGTGGGCAGCGGGTTGCCGGGCTTCTCGCACCGGGCCACGGCCTGGTACTCCCCCGTACCGGTGGCGCAGTAGACGGACACGGTGTTCGAGCTGGTCGTCACCTGGCAGCTGCTGGGCTGGGCGTGCGCGGCCGTCGCCGGCAGGGCCATGGCGCCGGCCACGATCCCGCCGATAGCGGCCGCCCGCAGGGTCCGCCTCGCCTTCGATCTCATGATTCTCCTCTCATGGACGACACCCCCGTCGGATGCCGCGAACGCGGACGGGTCAGGAGAGGAGGTAGCCGCCTCCGCCCACCTCTTCGGTGCTCTGGCAGTTGACCGTGGACGGCGAGCCGCCGGGCGAGCGCCACTGGCCCCACCTGACCGTGTACTTGCTCGTACCGATGCGGTAGCACCGGACCCACGCCTGGTAGGTGCCGTCGCCCTTGCCGCAGAACGCCCACCAGCCGTTGCTGCCGTACGGCGCGCTGCTGCAGTTGGAGGGGCCGGCGTGCGCGGCGGTCGCGGGCAGGGCCAGGGCGCCGGCCATGATCCCGCTGATCGCGGTCGCCTGCAGCACCCGCTTGAGTTTCGAACCCATACGTCTCCTCTCACAGACGGCGCCATCCGGCTGCCGCCCGAAAACCGCCTAGATCGCGATAAAAGCCCTGATTGTTGGCTTTTAGGATCGGCCGAGCGGTTTAGGTTGACATGATTTGAACGATAAACCGGGCACTTTATGCAGCGACTTGTCATCGGCTTACGGATACACTTGCCGCACATCACGATCTTGCTGACGCTGCGGGGGGCAGGCGTTGCGGTTCGGTATCCTCGGCCCGGTCGAGGTGGCGACGGATCACGGACCGGGGACGATCGCCCGGCCTCGGCACCGGGCGCTGCTCGCCTACCTGTTGCTCCACCCCGGCCAGGTGGTGACGTCCGGCCAGCTCATCGAGGCGATGTGGGGTGGCGCGGAGCCGAGTTCGGCGCGTTCCCAGATCCACGTGGCGCTGTCGGAGCTGCGGCGGGCCCTGCGGGAACGAGGGCTGGACGAGGTCATCGAGACCAGGCCAGGCGGCTATCTGCTCGCTCTGGGCGAGGACGACCTGGACGCCGACGTGTTCCGGCGGCACGTCGAGGCGGCGCGGGACCTGCGCCGGCACGGCAAGGCCGAGGACTCCGCCAAGAGGCTGCGGACCGCGCTCGGGCTGTGGCGCGGCCACGCCCTGGCCGACATCACGGCGGCGTACGCGCACGCGGCCCGTCAGGCGCTGCACGAGCAGCGGCTGAGCGCGCACGAGGCGCTGGCCGAGACCGAGCTGCTGCTCGGCCGCCACGACGCCCTGCTCCCCGAACTGGGCAAGCTCGTCGAGGAGCACCCGTTGCGCGAGCGGCTGGTCTGCCACCTGATGCTCGCCCAGTATCGGGCCGGCATGCGGGCCGAAGCCCTGCGCACGGCCCGGCGCCTGCGCGAGCGGCTGGTCGAGGAGCAGGGGCTCGACCCCGGCACCCGGTTCACGGAGCTGGAGAAGGCCGTACTCGACGCCGATCCGGCGCTCGACCCGCCCGCCGGGGCCGTGACGGTCCAGGCGCCGCCCGCCGGCACCACGCCCGCCCAGCTCCCCCTGGACGCGTGGGGGTTCACCGGCCGGGCCCGCGAGCTGGCCGACCTGGACCTCCTGACGGACGCGCGGGACACACCGCCCGTGGTGCTCGTGGTGGGCAGCCCGGGGGTCGGCAAGACCGCGCTGGCCGTCCACTGGGCCCACCGTCACCGCGACCGGTTCCCGGACGGGCAGCTCTATGCGAACCTGCGGGGGTTCGACCAGGATCGGGCGCCGTTGCAGCCCTATGACATCCTGCGGCGCTTCCTGTCCGCGCTGGGGGTGGAGCCCGGCGCCGTTCCGGAGGACGTGGACGAGGCCGCGGCCCTGTTCCGGTCGACGCTGGCGCGGCGTCGCGTGCTGCTCGTGCTGGACAACGCCCGCAGCGCCGACCAGGTCAGGCCGCTGCTGCCCGGCTCGGCGGACTGCACCGTCCTGGTGACCAGCCGCAACCGGTTACGCGCGCTGGTGGCACGCGAGGGCGCCCGCCCGCTCCCGCTCGGCCCGCTCACCGAGGACGAGGCCGCCGCCCTGGTCCGCACCGCCATGGCCGGGAGAGCCGCACCGGACGGAACGGCCGCCCTGGCCGGAGGAACCCCGGCAGGAGACGACGGCTGCGACCTCGCGGCCAGGCAGGTGGCTCAGCGGTGCGCGTACCTGCCGCTGGCGCTGCGCCTGGCCGCGGCGCAACTGATCGGCCAGCGGCACCTGACGGTCGCCGACTACGCCCGGCAGCTGACGACCGGCGACCCGCTGGCCGTGCTCGACGAACACGGCGACCTGGACGGCGCCGTCAGCGCCGCGTTCCGGCTCTCGTACCAGGCTCTTCCTCCCGGCACGCGGCGTCTGTTCCGGCTGCTGAGCCTGGTGCCAGGACAGGACTTCGGCCCGGCCGCGGCGGCCGCCCTGCTCGGCGTCACCCTCGCCGAGGCGCGCCCCCGGCTCGAAGAGCTGTGCATCGGCCACCTGGTCAGCGAACATCGTCCCGGCCGGTACACGATGCACGACCTGCTGCGCAGCTACGCCGTCAGCGCCTTCGAGACCGACGAGCCGGAGTCCGGCCGTGAGGAGGCCGCCCGGCGGCTGGTCGACTTCTACGCCGAGACCGTCTACGAGGCCTACCCGCTGCTGCAGCCCCGCCGGCTGGCGGGCGAGCGGGAGATCGTCCATCCCCCGCGTGAGCGCCCGCTCTTCGCCGACCGGGCCGCCGCGCTGGACTGGCACGACCAGGAGCTGGAGAACCTGGTCGGGGTGGTCGCCCTGACCGGCGCGCGCGGCTGGCACCGCCGGGCCTGGCAGTCGGCCGCCGACCTGCTCGCCTACTTCATCATCCGGCGGCGCTGGCCCGAGTGGCTGACCGTGCTGCGCACCGGACTGCTGGCCGCCGAGAGCAGCGGCGAGCCGGAGGCCGTCGCGCACATGCGCAACGCCCTGGGGGTGGTCCACAAGCAGCTGGGCAGGTACGACGAGGCGCGCGAGCACTACAGAAGGGCGATCGAGCTGGCGGCGGAGGCCGGCAACCCGCGCATGGTCGCCGCCTTCAACGCGAACCTGGGCGGCCTGGCCATCAACGAGGGCGACCTGGAGGCCGGGCTGCGCCACCTGCGGATCGCCCTGTCCGTCCCGGAGTACGGGCATGATCCCCAGTACGCCGTCGCGGCCTACATCAACCTGGGCTGCGCCCTGATCGACTCGGAGCGGTATCCGGCGGCGGAGGAGGCGCTGCGGCGGGCGCTCGCGTTCGCCGAGGCGGTGGACGACGCGCAGCAGGCCTGCTACGCCCACCACAACCTGGCGGAGATCGCCCTGCGCGAGGGGGACCGGTCCGCGGCTCGCCGGCACGCCGAACAGCAGTTGCGGCTCGCCGAGGAGATCGGCGACCCGCTGCGGACGGCCTCCGCGCACGACAGCCTCGCCTCCGCCCTGGTCCACGAGGATCGGGCCGCCGCCCTGGCGCAGTGGCGTGCGGCGCGGCGCGTCTACCGGGAGCTCGGGCACCGCATCGCCGACGTCCTCGACGAGTGGCTCGCGGTCCTGGACACGCTAGACGACCCGGCGTGGCTCGCCGCGGCCGACGAGTCCCGCCGCCGCCGGTGCCGCCACCTCATCTGAGGCCACCTCGTCTGAGGCCACCTCGTCTGAGGCCACCTCGTCTGAGAAGGTCGAGAACGGCCCGCCGGCTCCGTCCCGGGGACGGACGCGGCCGTCGTGGCCGCCGTACTTGAGGAGACCTCAGCATGACGATCCAGCGGATGGACAACGTCCTCATCGTCGTCGACGACCTCGACGCCGTCATCGCGTTCTTCGTCGAGCTCGGCATGGAGCTGGAGGGCAGGACCTCGGCCGAGGGGCCGTGGGTGGAGAGCGTCATCGCGATCGAGGGGGCCAGGCAGGAGATCGCCATGCTGCGCACCCCTGACGGTCACGGCCGGGTCGAGCTGGCGATGTTCCACACGCCGAAGGCGATCAGCCCGGAGCCGAAGGACGCACCCGCGAACACGCTGGGCATCCGGCGCATCATGTTCGCCGTGGACGACGTCGAGGAGGTCGTGGCCCGGCTGCGCGCCCATGGCGCCGAGCTCGTCGGCGAGCTGGCGCGATATGAGGACAGCTATCTGCTCTGCTACCTCCGCGGCCCCGAGGGCATCGTCGTCGGGCTGGCCGAACAGCTCGGTTGACGGCCGTACATAGGACCTCGTGAAGGGAGCCAGGGCGAAAGATCCACAAAATCACCCCATCTATGCATCGGAACCTATAGGGTCCCTTTTCGGAATCCTGACCCGGAATGTGTACTTCGAGCGTCGCACCATGGGGCTTTAGGGCGTTTCTCGAAAATTCATGCATTTTTCCAGGTCACAGCATCGTGTGGCGACGCCAGATGGGAGATGCCGAGCCTCATGACCGCCCGTGGCGACACCCCTCAGCCCGCGCCACCGCTCTCGGACCCGGCTCCGGCCGCGCCCGAGCCGGGCGCGTCCCGGTGGGCCGCGCACCTGTGGTGGATCTCGCTCGTCGCGGGGGTGCTCGGTTTCGCGTTCGTCTGGCTCGTCACGCCGCACGGCCGGGAGATCGGCTCCGCGTGGGAGCTCGGCGCCAAGCTGGTCGCCTTCGCCTTCCTGTGCGGCGCGATCGCGTTCTTCCCTTGGGTCACGCAGCGCCTGCACTGGCTGCTGTGCGTGCCGTTCGTGTTCTTCACCGCGTACGTGATCCCGCGGATCAGCTACTTCTACTACGGGGACGTCGAACGAGCCCAGGGTGACAGCTTCTACACCCATCTGTACCTGCTGCTCTACCCCGGGCTCGTGCTCACCGTCGCGGCCGCCTACCGCATCGGCGGGGGCAGCCCGGGGCGCTGCCTGAAGATCGCGATCAGCGGCATCGTCATCGTGTTCTCGGGGCTCCTCGACATCATGTGGCAGCTCGTCAACCCGGTCGAGATCCCGGCCGTCATCGACGCGCCGCACATCAACGTGATCACCGGCGGACCGATCTCGTTCGCCGCGGCCGTCGTGTTCACGCTCGCGCACGTGCCGATCGTCGTCGGGATCAACCTGCTTCCGCTGGACCGCTGGATCGCCCGGCTGCTCGGGACCGGGACGCCCACGCCTGCGGACCGTCACTGACGCGACCGAAGCCACACGAGGAGGCGAAGCTGGACGCCCACGACGTACCGCCGACCGTCGACATCTCGGTGGCGGCGCCCGCCTACAACGAGGCGGCCAACATCGCGGCGGCGGTGACCGAATGGCGGGACTACCTGTCCGGGCACCCGGCGATCCGCGCCTGGGAGATCGTCGTCTGCAACGACGGGAGCACCGACGCGACCGGCGCCATCCTCGCGGAGCTGCGGGAGAGCATCCCGCAGTTGGTCGTCGTCGACTTCCCGGTCAACCGGGGCGCGGGCGCGGCCATCGCCGCCGCCATCGCGCACACCCGGCTGGACTGGGTGGTGCTGCTCGACTCCGACGGGCAGTTCCCGATCGCCAACCTCGACGCCTTCCTCGACCGGTTACGGGCCGGCGAGGCGGACGCCTTCTCCGGCGCGCGGGTCAGGAAGGCCGACGGCCTGGCGTACCGGTGGGGCTCGGCGGCCAGCGGCGCGGTCAGCAACCTCACGCACGGCACCCGCTACTGCGACTACAACTCGATCTTCAAGGTGGTGCGCGGCCCGCTGCTGCGCGCCCTGCGCCTGGAGTCGGGCGGGATGAACTGCTCGACCGAGCTCACCGCCAAGGTGACGGAGCTCGGCCACGTCTGGGTGGAGATCCCGATCGAGCACCGGGAGCGCGGCGGCGGCGCCCGGGGGTGGCGGTTCTGGCGCGGCGCGCGGGACCGCGCCCTGTTCGTCGGCTATCTCGGCTATCGCCGGTGGCTGTTACGCCGGGGCGTGCTCCGCCTCCCGGAAGTGACCCCGGAGGCGCTCTCCCAGGAGTCCAGGGAGCCGGCGGCGAAGGAGCGGGCGGCGAAGGAGCGGGCGCGATGAGTGGCCGCACCGCCGTCACCCTCTTCAGCGGCGGGCGCGGCGGGGCCGGCATCGTGCGCGGCCTGCTGGGCACGCCCGGGATCGACCTCACCATCCTCGTCAACGGCTACGACAACGGGCACTCCACCGGCGCACTCCGGCGCTACCTGCCCGGCATGCTCGGCCCGTCCGACTTCCGCAAGAACCTCCTGGTCCATCTCGACGACGGCGACCCGCGCCAGGCCGCACTCCGCGCGGTCCTGGAGCACCGGCTCCCCGCCGGGACCACGCGGGAACGGCTCGGCGAGCTGACCGACGCGATCGGCTCGCCGGACGGCGGGACCGGCCCGTTCCCCTCCCTCCCGCCGTCGGCGGGCGCCGCGATCGCGCGGGACCTGACCGCGTTCCTGCGCAGGCTGGACAGCCGTCCCGGCGGGCTCGACCTGACCGATTGCGCGCTGGGCAACCTCGTGCTCGCGGGCGCGTACCTGCGGCTGGGCGAGGACTTCAACGCCGCCGTACGGGCGTGCGCCCGGACGTTCGAGTCCCCGATCCGCCTGCTGAACGTGACCAACGGCGAGAACGCCTTCCTGGTCGCGCTCAAGCAGGACGGCCGGCTGCTCGCCGACGAGGCCGACATCGTCGCGCCGCAGGACACCGCCGCGATCACCGACCTGTTCCTGCTGAACGTGCCGCTCACCCCGACGTGCCGGGCCGAACTGGCCGGCCGGCCCGCCGAGGAGGTGCGGCGGGCGCTGACGCGCCGGCGGGCCGCGGTCTCGCTGAACCCGGAGGCCCGGGACGCGATCAGGGACGCCGATCTGATCGTGTACGGGCCGGGCACGCCGCACTCGTCCCTGTTGCCCAGCTACCTCACCCCGGGGATCGCGGACGCCATCGCGGAGAGCCGGGCCACCGCCAAGGTGTTCGTCGTCAACAAACGCGACGACCACGACGTCCAAGGACTGAGCGCGCCGGAGCTCGCCGGCCTCACGCTCGCCTACCTGGGCGACCCCGGCAACGCGCGCGCCACCGTCACCCACGTCCTCAGCCACCGGGCCCCCGAGGCGCCGCCGGTGCCGTCCGACGTCGCCGTCAGCGGCGTCTGGGCGGGCGCCCGGTGGCTCACCGCCGACCTGGAGGACCCCGCGCGGCCAGGCGCGCACTGCGGCCCGTGCACCGTGCGCGCGCTGGCCGGGATCGCCGGCGAGGCCGCGCTGGCGAGGGCCCGATGAGCCCGGCGGCGCTGGTCGCCGGCCGACGGGTCTGGCTCTGCGACCTGGACGGCACGCTCGTCGACTCGGCGCCCGTCCACGCGGCGGCGTTCCGCGCCGCGATCACGGAGCTCGCGCCGTCCGTGCTCGGCTCCTTCCGGTACGACGCGCACGCCGGGGCGACCACCCGCGAGGTGGTGGCCGGCCTGGGCCTCGGCGGTGACGTGGCCGAACGGCTGGTCCGGCGCAAGCAGCGGCTGTACCGGGAGTACGTGGAGGCGGGCAGGGTGCCGCTGTTCCCCGGCGCCCGGCGGCTCCTCGGCCGGCTGAGCACCGCCGGCCGCACGGCCTACCTGGTCACCAGCGGCAGCAGGGGGTCGGTGGACCGCGTCCTGGCGGCCTGCTCCCTGGGCGGCTACTTCAGCGGCGTGCTCACCGGGGACGACGTCCTGTCGGGCAAACCGGACCCGGAGTGCTACCGGCAGGCGTGCGAGCGCTGGAGGGTCGACCCGGACGACGCCGTGGTCGTGGAGGACTCCCCGCACGGGGTCGCCTCCGCCGTGGCCGCGGGGCTGGTGACGTTGCAGGTGTACGCGGCGGAACCGGCCGCCGGGGCGGTCCGGGTGCGGGATCTGGACGAGATCGCGGACTGTCTCGACAGAGAAGTGAGTGTGAGCGTTAGTGAGTGAGCGGCAGTGAGTGAGCGGCAGTGAGTGAGCGGCAGTGAGTGAGCGGCAGTGAGTGAGCGGCAGTGAGTGAGCGGCAGTGAGTGAGCGTTAGTGAGTGAGCGGCAGTGAGTGAGCGGCAGTGAGTGAGCGGCAGTGAGTGAGCGGCAGTGAGTGAGCGGGGCGTGTGCGCGGTGATCCCGGCGGCCGGGAGCGGGACCCGGCTCGGCCTGGGCATTCCGAAGATCATGTTGGAGATCGCCGACGGCGTCACCGTGTGGCACCTGCTGCACCGGCGGCTGAGCCCCTGGGTGGAGCACGTCCACGTGGTCGTCTCCCCGGCGGGTGAGATCCCGTTCCGCCGGCTCGCCGCCGCCGAGATCGAGCGCGGCGACGTCTCGGTGAGCGTCCAGGCGCGGCCCACGGGCATGGGCGACGCGATCTTCGGCGCCGTCGCGTCCTGGGAGGCGTACGAGAGGATCCTGGTGGTCTGGGGCGACCAGGTGAACCTGTCCTCGGCGACCGTGCGCCAGGTGGTGCTGGCCGGGCACGACGGCGTGACCCTGCCGCTGGTGCCGATGGCCGACCCGTACGTGGAGTACGAGCTGGACGGGCCGCGTCTGGTGAGGGTGCGGATGTCCCGGGAGGGGGACGAGTGCCGGCCCGGCGGGCTCAGCGACGTCGGCGTGTTCTGCCTCGGCACGGACGGGCTGGCGCGGGCCTGGGCGGGTTACCTGGCCGACGCCGCGCCCGGAGCCGCCACGGGTGAGATCAACTTCCTGCCGTTCCTGCCGTACCTGTCGCAGGTCCACGGCCGGACGGTGACCGTGGTGCCGGTCGCCGACCCCGACGAGGCCCGCGGCGTCAACACCGCCGACGACCTCGACTTCGCCCGGAGGGCTTACCAGCGGTGCCCGGACTGAGCCGGCCGCGTCCCCTTCCGCGTCGCTGTTATGTGGTCTGCACCGAGGTCCCGCCGGGCGTCGTCGGCGGTCTCGGACGGTACGCCGAGCGGATGCTTCCCGCGCTGCGCGACCTCGGCGTCCCGGTGGAGGTGTTCGGCGCGGTCGGACGGCGCCTGCCCGCCAGGACCGAGCGCGAC
>NZ_JAPNNL010000159.1 GCF_027620315.1 Nonomuraea corallina
TCGGCGGCCGGCTGAGCGCGGGTCCGCGCGGCGAGGGCGGCTTCACCGTGCGGGCCGAGCTTCCCGTGGACCTGGCGTCGTGATCCGCGTCCTGCTGGTCGACGACCAGCCGCTCATCCGCAGCGGATTCCGCGCGCTGCTCGACCTCGAGGACGACATCGAGGTAGTGGCTGAGGCCGGCGACGGTGCGGCGGGCGTCGACCTGGCCAGACGGCACCTGCCCGACATCGCCCTCGTCGACATCCAGATGCCGGTCGTCGACGGCATCGAGGCGACCCGGCGCATCGCCGCGGACCCCGCCCTGGCCGGGGTGCACGTCGTCATCCTGACCAACTACGGCCTGGACGAGCACGTCTTCGACGCGCTGCGGGCCGGCGCGGCCGGCTTCCTGGTCAAGGACATCGTGCCCGAGGACCTCCTGCACGCCGTACGGGTGGCCGCACGGGGCGACGCGCTGCTCGCCCCGTCGATCACCCGCAAGCTCATCCACCGGTACGTCGCCCAGCCGCTCACCCCCGCCGCCGGCGCGGCGCTGAGCCAGCTGACCAACCGCGAACGCGAGACCGTCGCCCTGGTCGCCCGCGGCCTGTCCAACGACGAGATCGCGGCCCGCCTGGTGATCAGCCCGATGACGGCGAAGACCCACGTCAACCGCGCCATGACCAAGCTCCGCGCCCGCGACCGCGCCCAGCTCGTGGTCCTCGCCTACGAATCCGGCCTGGTCGTCCCCGGCGGCCCCTGACCATCCGCGCCTTCGCAGGAGGCCCTGGACCGAGGCGGGTCAGGCCGGTGTCTTGACGGGAGAGCCGGTCGTGGCGGAACGCCGGGTCAGCGGGTGGCGGCGGGTGGGGAGGCCCAGGGTCGGGTTGGCGACGCTCCAGGCGGCGCCCCTGCAGATCAGTTCCTTGTAGACGGCGGCGAGCCGGCCGGTCAGGATCGGCCGCACGGCGCGGTCGTCGGCCGTCACGTACTGGATCAGGCCCTCTCCGCGGCCCAGCGAGATGCACTGGTTGACGTAGCGGATCGGCATCTTCGGCGGCTTCCGGCCGGTCAGGCGCGCCGCGATGGCGTCGGCGGCCTGCCACGCGGTCGGGCCTCCCGAGGCGCACGACATCCGCAGCGGCTTGTCACCGGGGCCCATCGCCAGGGCGGCGTCGCCGACGGCGTACACGTCGGGGTGCGAGACCGAGCGCATGGTCCGGTCGACCACGATCTGCCCGGTTTCGCCGACCTTCAGGGCGGTCGCCCGCGCGATCGGGTGGACCGCGAAGCCGGTGGTCCACACGGTGACCTCGGCCGGGATGTCGTCCCCGGCCGCGGTGACGACGCGGCCGGGCTCCACGCCGGTCACCTCGGCGTGCTCGTACACCTTGATGCCGAGCCTGCCGAAGACCCGCCGCAGGTGGGCGCGGCCCCGGGGGGAGAGCCAGTCGCCGAGGCCGTCGCGGGCCACGAGGGCGACGCCGAGGTCCGGGCGGGCCTCGGCGATCTCGGTCGCCGCCTCCAGCCCGGTGAGGCCGCCGCCGACGACGACCACGCGCCGCCCGGCGTCGAGGCCGGCCAGGCGCTCGCGCAGCCGGAGGGCTCCGGGACGACTGGCGATCTCGTGGGCGTGCTCGGCGACCCCGGGCACGCCCTGGGGGTTCCAGCCGCTGCCGAGGGCGTAGACCAGCGTGTCGTAGCCGAGTTCGCCGGCGTCGGCGAGGGTGACGGTCTTGCGGACGACGTCCACGCCGGTGACCCGCCCCTGCTTCAGCCGTACGCCGGTGCCCGCGAACATCTCGCCGAACGGCCGCGGCCTGAGGTCCTGGCCGACGGCGAGCTGGTGCATGCGGACGCGCTCCACGAAGTCGGGCTCGGCGTTGACCAGGGTGATGGCGACGTCCTCGCGGCGCAGCCGCTTGGCGAGCCGCCCGGCCGCGATGGCTCCGGCGTATCCGGCTCCGAGGACGATGATGCGGTGCTGCATGTCGTGGCTCCTGCCTTCCGCGGGTTTGCCCCTTGAACCGGGCGGCCCGCCGTTTGCTGACAGGAACGCGGTGTGAATCACCTCACAGCGTGATCAGAAGGCGGTGAACAGCGGCTCCCCGTGGTCGCCGGCCGCCCACCGCGCGGTCGCGCGTTCGAGCTTGCTCGGGTTGACCTGGTTGTGGAACGCGGCGATGCCCTCGGCGGTGACGTCCAGGCACATGATGCCGATGATCCGGCCGTCGACGACGGCGACGACGGCGGGGCCGCCGTTGGCGGTGGACAGGTGGATCTCGGGCCTGCCGCCGACGAGGTCGCGCTTGGCCTTGCCCGGCCTGAACAGCCCGCGCAGGAACGTCGCGATCGCGGTGGCGCCCACGAAGTCCCGGGTCGGGACCTTCCCGCCGCCGTCACCGATCCCGAAGGCGTCCTCGGTGAGCAGGCGCACGAGCGGCTCGGTCTCGCCGTTTCCGGCCGCCGTCAGGAACTCCTCGACGATCCGCCGGGCCGTGGCCCCGTCGACCTCGGCGCGGGTCCTGCCGTCGGCGACGTGCTTCTTCGCGCGGTGGAAGATCTGCTGGCTGGCGGCCTCGGTGAGGCCGAGGATCTCGGCGATCTCGCGGTGCGGGTAGTCGAAGGCAGCCCGCAGCACGTACACCGCCCGCTCGTTGGGGGTGAGCCGCTCCATCAGGGTGAGCACCGCGTACGAGAGCGACTCGCGCTGCTCGGCGGTGTCGGCGGGGCCGAGCATCGGGTCACCGGCGAGCAGCGGCTCCGGCAGCCAGTGGCCCACGTAGGTCTCACGGCGCGCCCGCGCGGAGGCGAGCTGGTTGAGGCACAGGTTGGTGAGGACCTTCGTCAGCCAGGCTTCGAGCACCTCGATGCGCTCGGCGTCGGCGGCCTGCCAGCGCAGGAACGTCTCCTGCACGGCGTCCTCGGCCTCCCCGGCGGAGCCGAGCAAGCGGTAGGCGATGGCCTCCAGCCGTGGCCTGGCGGCCTCGAACCGGTCGACGTCACTGACGGACAGGGCCATGGCCCGATCCTAATCCCGGCTCCCCGCCCTCACGCTCGTACGCCGAACGGAACGCGGGGCGGTGACAATGGCGGTTCTCATGGAGTTCTCAGGCGGAGTTTATGGCGCTTTTGTCTGAGATTTACGAATATGGGGCGATGGAGCGCGTGCCGCAGGATGACGGTGCGGCCGAGGCTCAGCCGGCCGCGGCCGGGAAGGCTCGGCTCGTCGTCGCCGGCGGCGTCGCCCTCGTCCTCGTGGCCGTGCTGGCGTACTGGCTCGGGGCCGGCAGCGGGAGCGGCGAGGAGGCCGCGCCCGCGCCCAGCCCGACACCGACCCCCACCGCGACGCTCACCACGGCCGAGGTCTTCCAGCGGGCCGGGCCGTCGGTGGTGGTCGTCCGGGCCGGGCGGTCGCTCGGCACCGGGGTGATCGCGGCCGAGGACGGCACGATCCTGACCGCCCACCACGTCGTCAAGGACGCCGACGAGGTGACCCTGACCTACGCCGACGGCACCAGGGCCAGGGCCGCCGTCGCGTCCGCCGACCCCGGGCGCGACATCGCGATGCTCAGGCCCGAGAAGCTGCCGGAGATCGTCGTCCCGGCGACGCTCGGCGGCGCCGTGACCGTCGGCGCGCCCGTCGTGGCCATCGGCAACCCGCTCGGCCTCACCCACAGCGTCTCCACCGGCGTCGTGTCCGGGCTGGACCGGACCACCCAGAAGGGCCTGAGAGGGCTCATCCAGTTCGACGCCGCCGCCAACCCGGGCAGCTCGGGCGGCCCCCTGCTGGACGCCCGCGGCCTGGTCGTCGGGATCGTCGTCTCGATCGCCGATCCGGGAGGCGACGAGGCGTTCGCCGGCATCGCGTTCGCGGTGCCGATCGGCGCGGCCCTGGGCGTCGAAGGCGACGGCCCGCCCGGCGACGGACCCCAGATCTGACGAGAAGGGACACGATGACCTCGACCAAGCCCCCTGCCCATCCGCTCGAACACGTGCTGTTCGAGGTCAAGCGCACGATCGTGGGCCAGGACGTGCTGCTGGAGCGGATGGCCGTCGCGCTGGTCGCCGACGGCCACCTGCTGGTGGAGGGCGTGCCGGGCCTGGCCAAGACGCTCGCCGTGCGGTCGCTGGCCGCCGCGATCGACGGGACCTTCCAGCGCGTCCAGTTCACCCCCGACCTGGTGCCCGCCGACCTCGTGGGCACGCGGGTCTACCACCAGCACTCCGGCGAGTTCCGCACCGAGCTCGGCCCGGTGTTCACGAACCTGCTGCTGGCCGACGAGATCAACCGCGCCCCCGCGAAGGTGCAGAGCGCCCTGCTGGAGGTGATGCAGGAGCATCAGGTGACGATCGGCAGGGAGACGTTCCGGGTGCCGGAGCCGTTCCTGGTCATGGCGACCGAGAACCCGATCGAGTCGGAGGGCACCTACCCGCTGCCCGAGGCCCAGGTCGACCGGTTCATGATGAAGGTGGTCGTCGACTATCCGACGCAGGCGGAGGAGCAGGCGATCGTCAGCCGGGCGCTGCGCCCGCCCGAGCCGCCGCAGCCGATGGTGACCGCCGACGACCTGATGGCGATGCGGGTCCGCGCCCGGCAGGTGTACGTCGATCCGGCGATCGTCGACTACGCGGTACGGCTCGTCGCCGTCACACGGTCCCCCGCGACGGCCGGGCTCGGCGAGCTGGAACGGTACGTCACGCACGGGGCGAGCCCGCGGGCGTCCATCGCCCTGGTCACCGGCGCCCGCGCGCTGGCGTTCCTGCGCGGCCGCGACTACGTGCTGCCGCACGACCTGGCGGAGCTCGCGCTCGACGTGCTGCGCCACCGTCTCGTCCTGTCGTACGAGGCGCTCGCGGACGAGGTCGACCCCGACACGATCGTCACCAGGGTGCTCGGGGCGGTCCGGGCGCCCGACGTCGTCCTGCAGAGCCGCTGAGCCATGGCCACCGCCCCCGAGAAGCTCCTGCTCCGCCTGGAGTGGAAGGTCGTCCGCAGGCTCGACGGCCGGCTCCAGGGCGACCACCGCACCGCGTACCGCGGCTCCGGGATCGACTTCACCGGGCTGCGCCCGTACGGGGACGGCGACGACGCCCGGCACATCGACTGGAACGTGACCGCGCGGCTGGACGAGCCGCACCTGCGGGTGTTCACCGAGGACCGTGAGCTGACGGTGTGGCTGGTGCTCGACCGGTCGGCGTCGATGGCGGCGGGCCGGCCGGGTCGCGGCAAGCACGACGTGCTGGCCGAGCTCGCGCTGGTCCTGGCCCGGCTGTTCGGCCGGGGCGGCAACCGCGTCGGCGCGCTGCTCTTCGACACCGGGATGCTGCGCGTCGTGCCGCCCGGCACCTCCCGGCGGCACGCGCTGCGGATCGCCGCCGAACTGGAGCGGACCGCCGCGGGGCGCGGCGGCGCCACCACCGACCTGGCGGAGATGCTCGACGCGGCCGGGCGGCTCGCCCGCCGCCGCGCCCTCGTCCTCGTGCTGTCGGACTTCATCGGCGACGGCGACTGGGAACGCTCGCTCCAGCGGCTGGCCCGGCGGCACGAGGTGGCCGCGCTGCGGATCGTGGACACCGCCGACGACGTGCTGCCCGAGGCCGGGCTGATCGTCGTCGAGGACGCCGAGACCGGCGAGCAGCTCGTCGTCGACTCCGCCGACCCGCTGCTGCGGGTACGGTTCCGCGAGGCCGTCGACGCCCGCGACGCCCGGCTGGCGGCGGGCATGCGCCGCGCCGGTGTGCCCGTCCACCGCGTCGACACCGGCCGCGACCTGGCCGAGTCGCTCGTCGAGGTCGTCGCCAGGACCAGGAACCGGGCGCCATGACCGGGTTCGCGGGGCCGGCGGGGGAGGACTCATGACGCTGTCCTCCCCGCTGCTGCTGGCCGTCGGACTGCTCGTCACGGCGGCGCTCGCCTGGGCGGTCGTCGTCTCGGCGAGGCGACGGGCGGCCGCGCTCGCCGCGGCCGGGGTCGTCGTGCGGGGCGGGCGCGGGACGTACCTCGGGGCCGGTCTGACGATCGCCGGCGTCGGCGTGCTGGCGTTCGCCGGCGCAGGACCGGCGGCCATGGTGCCGGTCCCGCGCACCGCCGGGACCGTCATCCTCGCGGTCGACGTCTCCAACAGCATGGGCGCCGACGACGTCGCGCCCACCCGGCTGGCGGCGGCGCAGCGGGCCGCCCGCGCGTTCGTCGAGGCGCAGCCCGACAGCGTCGACATCGGGGTCGTCGCGTTCGAGCGCGGAGCACTCACCACGGCACGGCCCGACGCCGACCACTCCGTCGCGCTCAAGGCCATCGACCGGCTGAAGCTCACCGGCGGCACCTCGCTCGGCACGGCCATCACCGGGTCACTGTCGGCGATCACCGGCAAGCAGGTGGCGCTCGGCCGCGACGGCGAGGCCCCCGACATCGGCTACTGGCCTTCCGCGACGATCGTGATGTTCACCGACGGCCAGAACCAGGGCGGCGACGTCGAACAGGCCGCGGCCGTCGCGCAGCGGGCGGGCGTCCACATCCACACGGTCGGGGTCGGCACCACGGCCGGGGCGGCGGTGCGGGTGGACGGATTCCACCTGCAGACCTCGCTCGACGAGGAGACCCTCACCCTCATCGCGCGGACCACCGGCGGCGACTACCACCCCGCCTCCGACGCCGCGCGGCTCGACGCGATCGCCGACACGATCGACCTGCGGCTCACCGTCTCCGACGAGCCGCTGCCCCTCGCCGGCGCCTTGATCGGGCTGGCCCTCGCGCTTCTCACCGGGGGAGCGGCGCGCACCGTGCTCCGATCTGGACGGGTGATCTGAATGTCGTTGTCGTGGCCGTGGGCGCTGCTGTCAGTCCTGGTCATCCCGTTGATCTTCGCCATCCGCTGGTGGGCGCTGCGCCGCCGCCGGCGCGCCGCCGTGCGCGTCACCTCTCTCGCGCTGGTCCGCGACGCCCTGCCCGGCCGCACCCGCTGGACGCGCAAGATCCCTCCGGCGCTGCTCGTGGCCGGGCTCGCGCTGCTGGCGGCCGGGGCCGCGAGGCCGCAGGCGTCGGTGCCGGTGCCGCAGACGTCGGCGACGATCCTGCTCGCGCTCGACACCTCCGGCTCCATGTGCTCCACGGACGTCGCGCCCAACCGGCTGACCGCCGCGAGGGAGGCCGCCGCGGAGTTCATCGAGTCGCAGCGCGGCGGGCCGCGCATCGGCCTGGTCACGTTCGCGGGAACGGCCGGCCTGCTGGTGCCCCCCACCGACGACACCGACGCGCTGATCGAGGCGCTGGACGGGCTCGGCGTGGCCCGCGGCACCGCGATCGGCCAGGCCATGCTCACCTCGATCGACGCGATCGCCGAGGTCGACCCGGCGGTCGCCCCCACCGGTGCGGACCCCGGCGGCGGTGAGGGGCACGCCGGGGCCGCGATCGTCGTGCTGACCGACGGCGCGAACACCCAGGGCGTCGACCCGCAGACCGCCGCCCAGGAGGCCGCCCTGCGCCGCGTCCGCGTCTTCACCATCGGCTTCGGCACCACGAATCCGGCCCCGATGGTCTGCGCCGGCTCCCAGTTCGACGGCCGCGGCTTCGGCTGGGGCGGCGGCCGGGGCGGGTTCGACCGGGGCGGCCGCAACCCGCGCACCATCGACGAGCCCGCGCTCAAGCGGATCGCCCAGACCACCGGCGGCTCCTACCACCGCGCCGAGAACGCCGACCAGCTCCAGAGCGCGCTCGACTCGCTGCCCGGCAGCTTCACCGTCATCCGCCAGAAGGTCGACACGGCGGCCGCCTTCGCCGTCGGCGGGGCCGTCCTCGTCGCCGCCGCCCTGGGCCTGTCCCTCTGGTGGAACCGCCCCCGGGTCCCGGCCGGCTGACAGTGGTCGTGGAGTCCCAGGCCGTGGCGCGGAGTTCGTAAAGCGCCGTTTCCGCCGCGTGGCACGTGGTAAGTCCCGGTCAGAGCCGGGTGTCCCCCTCCCCGGACGGCTCTACGGCATCGAAGGCGAGGGGTGTTGATCTCGGTAGTTCTGGCGCTGCTGGCCGCGGCCTGCAACGCCGCGGCCTCCAACCTCCAGCGTCAGGCGGCGCGGACCCTGCCCACGGACGAGGAGTTCGGGCCCGGGGAGCTCCTGACGCTGATCCGGCGGCCGGTCTGGCTGGCCGGGATCGCCGCGCTCATCGGCGGCTTCGTCTTCCAGGCCTCGGCGCTGGCGACAGGCCCTCTGGCGCTGGTCCAGCCGATCCTGGTCACGGAGCTGCCCTTCACCCTGCTCCTGATCCCGATCGTGCTGGGCGGGCACGTGGGGCGGCAGCTGTGGCTGGCGGTCGCGACGATGACCGGCGGGCTGGCGGTCTTCCTGCTGAGCGCGCGGCCCGGCGTCGGCCACGACCGGCCCAGCATGGAGGTGTGGGCACTGGCGGCGACCGCGACGATCGGGGCGATCCTCGGGCTCTGCGCGGTGGCGCGCCTCTTCGGAGGCCGTGGCCGGCCCGCGCTGTTCGGGGTGGCGACGGGCTTCGGGTTCGCCTTCACCGCCGCGCTCATGAAGGAGACCCTCGCCACCCTGGAGAGCGACCCGGGGTCCCTGGCGACCTCGTGGCAGCCGTACGCGATGGTGGTCGCGGGGCTGTGCAGCCTGTTCCTCCTGCAGGTCACGTTCAAGAGCGGGCCGCTGGTGGTCGCGCAGCCGGCGCTCACCACCAGCGACCCGGTCGCCAGCATCCTGTACGGCACCCTGATGTTCGGGGAGGACGTCCGTGCGGGGGCGTGGATCGTTCTGGAGGTGGCCGGGATGGGCGCGATCTTCCTGGGCAGCGTGATGCTCGCCAGGGCGCCCCTGCTCAGGGAGCTCGCGTCACCGTCGCAGGGGCGCTGACAGCAGCACCGCCTCGGCGGGCTCGGCGTGGAACAGGGCCGAGGCCCGGCTGACCAGGCGCTCGCGGCGGCGTACGTCCTCCAACTGGGCGAGCGCGCGCACGAGCGCCGCGGCGTCGGGCGCGTGCACGGTCACCTCCGCGCGGGCCATGGCCAGCGCCCCGTCACGGCCGTGTCCCGGTATGGGCCGGTAGGAGACGACGGGCAGGCCCGCGGCGAAGGCCTCCTCGCAGGTCAGCCCCGCGCCGTTGTCGACCAGGGCGTGGGCCTGCGCCATGAGCGCGGGCATGTCCTCCTGCCAGCCGAGCACCAGCCCCGCCGGGAGGCCGGCGAGACGGCGGCGCAGCTCGGCGTTGCGCCCGCACAGGACGACCGGGACGTACCGCCCGGAACGCGCGACGATCCTCGCGGTCTCCGCGATGTCCCCCACGCCCCACGATCCGGAGGAGATCAGCACCAGCCGGTCTCCCGGCGCCGCGCCGATCCGGGCCCGGACCGCTGCGCCCGTCCGCCCGCCGCAGCCGAGGAACGCCGGCCGGACCACCGGGGCGTGCGCGGACACGGGCCGGCCGGTCAGCGCGGCGACGCGGGGCACCGTCGCCGGGTTCGGGCACAGGTACCGGTCGTTGCCCGGATGCAGCCACAGCCGGTGCACGGCGAAGTCGGTCACGAGCACGGTGCTCGTCGCCGCCAGCCGGCCACGCCGCCGCAGCGCCCCGGCGACCTGGGCCGCGACATGGAAGGTCGAGATCACCTCGTCGGGCGGGCGGCGCGCGACCAGGCGCAGCAGCCGGCTCCCGGCCAGAGCCGTCAGCGGGGAGACCGTGGGGGCGCGTTTGGCCACGAAGAAGACCCGGTAGATCACCTCGTACAGCCAGGGGGCGCGTCTGATCATCCAGTGGTACGACCCGCGCAGCAGACGGCCCAGGCGGAGGGGGAGCAGATGCAGCACGTCGACCACCTGCACGTCGGCGCCCAGGCGGGCGAGGCGGCGGGCCAGTTCCGCGGCCACGGCGTCGTGCCCGGCGCCCATGCCGGCGCTGATGATCAGCAGCCGTCTGCCCTCGGCGTTCATCGCCCGGCCGGCCGGAGGGCGGGATGACCCGTCGGGCCGCAGCGGCGGCGGCGCTGGCGGGGCTGGCGCTCGTCCACGCGGGCCCGGGCGCCACCTGGCTGGCCGCGGTGCGGCGCCGGCTGCCCCGGCTGGCGGGGGCGGGCCGTGACGACCATGTCGCGCTGACCTTCGACGACGGTCCCGACCCGCGCTCCACGCCGCGGTTCCTGGACGAGCTCGGCCGCCTCGGCTGCCGGGCGACGTTCTTCGTCCTCGGCGAGATGCTCGAACGCCACCCCGAGGTGGGGCGACGGATCGCGGCCGAGGGACACGAGCTGGCGGTGCACGGCTGGCGGCACACCAACGCCCTCGTCACCCGTCCGGGTGCGGTCACCGCGGAGATGGGCCGCGCGGCCGCGCTCGTCCGTTCGGTCACCGGGGAGCGGCCCGTCTGGTACCGGCCGCCGTACGGGGTGCTGAGCGCCGAGGCGCTGGTCGCGGCCCGATCGCATCGGCTGCGTCCGGTGCTGTGCACCGTGTGGGGCAAGGACTGGACCGCTTCGGCCACGCCGGAGTCCGTCATGGCGAGGCTGCTGCCGGGGCTGCAGGGCGGCGCGACGGTGGTGCTGCACGACTCCGACCACACCTCCGCCGCCGGGTGCTGGCGTTCGGCGCTCGGCGCGCTGCCCGAGGTGGTCGGCCGTTGCCGTGAGGCGGGCCTGCTCGTGGGGCCGCTGGGGGAGCACGAGGTGGGAAGCGGACGCGGCGATCTGTGGATGTCGTGACGGGCCGTACACGGCGTATCTCCTCGCTATAAGTGCGGATAAATGCCGATTTCCGCTCACCGCATCCACGAAACCGTAGTTTCACATACTTTACGGAAAGAGCACTTCTCCCTGGCCCGCCACGAGGAAAAAGAATGGCGACGCAAAAGGAGGCCCCGGCTGATCCCATAAGTGCCTCGCGCCTGGCCGCAGCCCGTTTTGGGCGTCGCACGGCGGGCATTCGTTGGCAATGGCGTCGCACGGGACCGGTACTCACGCATTCATGGCGAAAGCCGGCCAGGAGAATTTTCCGGTAGCTCTGAGAATGCTGCCGGCCGGTTACCGGCACCATTTGATGGCCGTGTACGCGTTCGCCCGCCACGTCGACGACCTGGGCGACGAGGCGGAGCCGGGCGACCGGTCGCGGCTGCTCGACGACGTCGAGACCGACCTGGACCGCCTCTACGACGGATCGGTCCCACGCCTGCCGGTGGTGCGCGCGCTCACCCGTACGGTGCGGGCCTGCTCGATCCCGGCCGAGCCCTTCCGCCGCCTGCTGGAGGCCAACCGGCGCGACCAGACGATCACCCGCTATCGCACGTTCGACGACCTTCTCGACTACTGCGCGCTCTCGGCGAACCCCGTCGGGCACATCGTCCTGCGCGTGTTCGGCGCGGCCGAGCCGGCGCGGCTGACCTGGTCCGACCAGATCTGCTCCGCGCTGCAGATCCTCGAACACTGCCAGGACGTCGGCGAGGACCACGCGCGCGGCCGGATCTATCTGCCGGAGCAGGACCTGCGACGGTTCGGCTGCGCCGAGAGCGACCTGGCCGCGCCGACGACCCCGCAGCGGCTGCGCCGCGTCGTGGCCCTGCAGACCGCGCGGGCCGCGGAGATGCTGCGCGAGGGCCGCCCGCTCGTCGCCTCGCTGTCCGGGCACGCCCGGCTGGCGGTCGCCGGATACGTCGCCGGCGGGCTGGCCACCGTCACCGCACTCGAACACGCGGCCCATGACGTCCTGGGCCGTCCCGTCCGCCCCCGTCGCGACCGCCGGCTGGCCGCCTGGCTGCGCGTCCTGGCCACCTGGAGGTGAGGAACCGGATGACCCCGTCCCACGCGTACCGGCTCTGCGAACAGATCGTCCGCACCCGGGCGAGGAACTTCTCCTACGGCATCCGGTTGCTCCCCGTGCCGAAGCGCCAGGCGCTCAGCGCGGTCTACGCCCTCGCCCGCCGGATCGACGACATCGGCGACACGGACGGTCCCGCCGAGCGGCGGCTCGACGAGCTGTCGGACGTCCGTGAAGACCTCCGCCGCATCGGCCCCGGCCAGACGGACCTCGTCCTGCTCGCCCTGGACGACGCGGCCCGCCGCTACCCCATCCCGCTGCGGGCCTTCGAGGAGCTGATCGACGGGTGCGCGGCCGACGTGCGCGGCGCCACGTACCAGAGCTTCGACGAGCTGCTCGGCTACTGCCGGTGCGTCGCCGGGTCCGTCGGGCGGCTGTCCCTGGGCGTCTTCGGCGCCGAGGACCACCGCGAGGCCGAGCCACTGGCCGACGCCTTGGGGATCGCCCTGCAGCTCACGAACATCCTGCGCGACGTGCGCGAGGACCGGCTCACCGGACGCGTCTACCTGCCCGCCGAAGATCTCGAACGCTTCGGCTGCACCCTGGCCGTCGACGCCGGGGGCGACTTCACCGACCCGCCGGACCGGCTCGCCGCGCTCGTCCGGCACGAGGCGGCCCGCGCCCGCGAGTGGTACGAGGAAGGAACCCGGCTGGTGCGGCTGCTCGACCGCCGCAGCGCGGCGTGCGCGATGGCGATGGCCGGCATCTACCGGTCGCTGCTCGATCGGATCGCCGCCGACCCGGCGAGCGCGCTGGCGGCCCGGTCCTCGCTGCCCACCTGGCGTAAGACGGCCATAGCGGCCCGCGCGGTCGCCGGGGCCCGCCGATGAGCGGCTCACCGGCGGCTCCGGTCGCGATCGTGGGCGGCGGGCTGGCCGGCATCGCCGCCGCCGTCGCCCTGGGCGAGGCGGGCCACGCGGTGACGCTGTACGAGGCGCGTCCCAGGCTGGGCGGCGCCACGCACTCGTTCGACCGGGACGGGCTGGCCGTGGACAACGGCCAGCACGTCTTCCTCCGGTGCTGCACCGCCTACCTGGGCCTGCTCGACCGGATGGGCGTCTTGGACCGGGTCCGGCTGCAGGACCGGTTCGACGTCCACGTCCTCACGCCCGGGGGCCGCCGCGGGCGGCTGCGCCGCACCGCGCTGCCCGGCCCGCTGCACCTGCTGCCCGCGCTGGCGACGTACTCCCTGCTGAGCCCGCCGGACCGGCTGCGTGCCGTACGGGGCGCGCTGGAGCTGGCCCGGCTGGACCCCGCCGACCCCGCGCTCGACCGGCTCACCCTGGAGAGCTGGCTGGCGGCGCACGGCCAGACCGGGCCCGCCCGCGAGGCGCTCTGGGACCTGTTCGCGAAGGCGGCGCTGAACGCCGACGCCGGCCAGGCGGCGCTCGGGCCCGCGGTGAAGGTGTTCAGGACCGCGCTGCTCGGCAGGTCCGGCGCCGCCGACATCGGCGTCCCGGACGCGCCGCTCGGCGAACTGCACGGCACCGCCGCCCACGACGCCGTCAAGCGGCACGGCGGCGAGGTGCGGCTGTCGGCCAAGGTCACGGGGATCGCCGAAGGCCCGGCGGTCGTCGTGGACGGCGTCCCGGCCCGCGCGAGCGCGGTGATCGTGGCGGTGCCGCACGAGCAGGCGGCCAGGCTCGTGCCCGTGGAGGCGGCGCCCGGCCGGGACCGCTGGCACGAGCTGGGCGCGAGCCCGATCGTCAACGTGCACGTCGTCTACGACCGCCGGGTGAGCGACCTGCCGGCCGCGGCGGCGGTGGGCTCGCCGGTCCAGTGGGTCTTCGACAAGACCGGCGTGGCGGGGCTGAGCGCGGGACAGTACCTCACGGTCTCGGTGTCGGCCGCGCAACCGTGGATCGACCTGCCGACGGCGTCGATCCGGGCGGAGTTCGTGCCCGCGCTCGAACGCCTCTTCCCCGCCGCGCGTCAGGCGCGGGTCACCGACTTCTTCGTCACCAGGGAACGCCGGGCCACCTTCTTCCAGGGGCCGGGCAGCGGCGCGCGCCGGCCCGGCGCGCGGACCCGGTGGCCAGGGCTGTATCTCGCCGGCGCGTGGACGGACACGGGCTGGCCCGACACGATGGAGGGCGCGGTGCGCAGCGGACTGCACGCGGCCGGTCTGGTCCGGCGGCACCTGATCAGCGGAGCGGCGTCATGACCGCGCTCCTGCCGCCCGTGGTGGCGCAGGCACGGGAGCTGGTCGAGCCCGTCCTGCGCGCGGCGGTCGACCGGCTGGACCCGCTCACGGCACGGGTGAGCGCCTACCACCTCGGCTGGGCCGGCGCCCCCGGTCTGCCCTCGGCCGCCCCGGGCAAGGCGTTGCGGCCGGCGCTGGTCCTGCTCTCGGCCCGCGCGGCGGGGGGAGACGCCGAGGAGTGCGCGCCGGCCGCCGCCGCGGTGGAGCTCGTGCACGCGTTCTCGCTCATCCACGACGACATCATGGACGGCGACGAGATGCGCCGCTGCCGTCCCTCCGCGTGGCGGGTCTTCGGCGAGCCCGCGGCCATCCTGGCCGGGGACGCCCTGCTGGCGCTGGCCTTCGAACTGCTCCTGGAACACGACGCCCCCGGCCGGTCGGCCGCCGCCCGCTCGCTGAGCGCGGCCACCCGCGGCCTCATCCGGGGCCAGGGCCTGGACCTGGAGTTCGAGCGCCGCCGGGACGTCAGCCTGGACGAGTGCCGCGAGATGTCCGCGCACAAGACCGGCGACCTGTTCGCGTGCGCCTGCTCGATCGGCGCGGCCGCCGCGGGCGGGCCCGCCGACCTGGTCGCCGGGCTGGCGGCGTTCGGCGCCGAGGCGGGGCTCGCCTTCCAGCTGACCGACGACCTGCTCGGCATCTGGGGCAGGCCGGAGACGACCGGCAAGCCCGTCGGGTCCGACCTGCGCTCCCGCAAGAAGAGCCTGCCCGTCGTCGCGGCCCTCACCAGCGGGACCGCGGCGGGCGAACGCCTGGCCCGGCTGTTGGCACAGCCGGGACCGCTGACGGAGCACGACCTGCGCACGGCGGCGCGGCTCGTGGAGGACGCCGGAGGCCGGGCCTGGGCCGAGACGCAGGCCAAGCACCTGCTCGACAGCGCCGGCCGCCGGCTCGCCGACGCCCGCGTCGCCACGGACGTGCGGGAGCAACTGCTGGACATCGCCCGCTTCATCACCACCCGGGACTACTGATCATGAAAACGGCCGACACGCTCCGAGCCGCGCCCGGCGTCCCGCCGTCCGGCGCGCGGCGGGCCCTGGACGCCGCCCGCGACCACCTGATCGGCCTGCGATCGCCCCAGGGCTGGTGGAAGGGCGAACTGCAGACCAACGTGACCATGGACGCCGAGGACCTGCTGCTGCGGGAGTTCCTCGGCATCCGGGCCAAGGACGACACGGCCGAGGCGGCCCACTGGATCCGGTCCCAGCAGCGGGCCGACGGCACCTGGGCCACCTTCCACGGCGGCCCGCCCGACCTGTCCACCACGATCGAGGCCTACGCCGCCCTGCGCCTGGCCGGCGACCCCGCCGAGGCGGCCCACCTGCGCGCCGCCCGCTCCTTCGTACGGGACTCCGGCGGGATCGAGTCGGCGCGGGTCTTCACCCGGATCTGGCTGGCCCTGTTCGGGCAGTGGCCCTGGGACAGGCTGCCCGTCCTGCCGCCGGAGCTGATGTTCCTGCCGTCGTGGTTCCCGCTGAACGTCTACGACTGGGCCTGCTGGGCCCGGCAGACGATCGTCCCCCTCACGGTCGTCAGCGCCCACCGGCCGGTCCGCCCGCTCCCGTTCGACCTGGCCGAGCTGCGCACCGGCCGTCCCGCGCCGAGGCGGGCCAGGACCGGCTGGGAGGGGTTCTTCCACGGCCTGGACCGGCTGCTGAACCGGTACGAACGACGGCCCGTGAAAGGCCCGCGCGAGGCGGCGCTCAGGAGAGCCGCCGAATGGATCGTGGCGCGGCAGGAGGCCGACGGCTCCTGGGGAGGCATCCAGCCGCCCTGGGTGTACTCGCTGATCGCGCTCCACCTGTCCGGCTACGACCTGGACCACCCGGTCATGAGCCGAGGGCTCCGCGGCCTCGACCGGTTCACCGTCCGGGACGAACGAGGCCGCAGGCTCGAAGCCTGCCAGTCCCCGGTGTGGGACACCGCGCTCGCCGTCAACGCCCTGCTCGACGCCGGCGTCCCCGCCGAGCACCCGGCCGTCGCCGAGGCCGCCGACTGGCTGCTCCAGGAGGAGGTCAGGGGGCCGGGCGACTGGGCGGTGCGACGGCCCCGCCTGGCGCCGGGCGGCTGGGCGTTCGAGTTCGACAACGACCTCTACCCCGACGTCGACGACACCGCCGAAGTGGTCCTCGCCCTGCGCCGGACCGGCCGGCCGGACGCGCGGGCCGCCATCGCCAGGGGCGTGCGCTGGATGACCGGGATGGCCTCCCGCGACGGCGGATTCGCCGCCTTCGACGCCGACAACACCAGGACGCTCTGCACCAGGCTGCCGTTCTGCGACTTCGGCGCGGTGATCGACCCGCCGTCGGCCGACGTGACCGCGCACGCCGTCGAGGCCCTGGCGCACGAACGGCCCGGCTCGCCCGAGCTGCGGCGGGCCGTGCTCTGGCTGCTCAAGGCGCAGGAGCCGGACGGCTCCTGGTTCGGCCGCTGGGGGGCCAACCACGTCTACGGCACCGGCGCCGTGGTCCCCGCCCTGGTCGCGGCCGGCGTACGGCGCGAGGCGGCCTGCGTCCGCCGGGCGGTCGCCTGGCTGGAGTCCCACCAGAACCGGGACGGCGGCTGGGGTGAGGACCTGCGCTCCTACACCGACCCGGCGTGGGTCGGACGCGGCGCCTCCACGCCCTCGCAGACGGCATGGGCGCTGCTGGCCCTGCTCGCCGCCGGAGAGCTGTCGGCCGCGGTGGACGGCGGCGTGCGCTGGCTGGTCGAGCACCAGCGCCCCGACGGCACCTGGGACGAACCGTACTTCACCGGGACGGGGTTCCCCGGCGACTTCTTCATCAACTACCACCTGTACCGGCTCGTCTTCCCCGTCAGCGCCCTCGGCCGCTACCTGCGAGCCTGCGGGCAGGCGCCATGACGGCCCTGCTGATCTGCACCGCCCTGGGCCTGGAGGCGCGGGCCGTCAGGCGGGGCCTCTCCCGCTGCCCGGTGCGCGTCCAACTGCG
>NZ_JAPNNL010000016.1 GCF_027620315.1 Nonomuraea corallina
CCGCGTCCGTCTGCGCCGGGGTGATGTCGAGCAGGTAGCCGGGCTCGCGGGTGAGCAGCAGCCGGGGCGGCGTGCGCGGCCTGCGTCCGGGCTCCAGCACCCGCCGCAGGTGGGAGACGTACGCCTGCAGGGTCGCCGTCGCCTTGGCCGGAGCCTCGCCCGCCCACAGTTCCTCGACGAGCCGGTCCAGCGAGACCGGGCGGCCGGGGCTGAGCGCGAGCATGGCGAGCACCGCCCGCTGCTTGCGGGTGCCGGGGTCCAGCCGCTCCCCGGCGGAGCCGACCACTTCCAGAGGGCCGAGCAGTCGCACGTCCACGAACCCCAAGTCAACCCCAAGTCCCCCGCAAACCGTAAAACGCATGCTGATGCGCATGAACGAACTGAAGAACTTGATCAAGGGCAGGCTGTGGCTCCCGGGCGAACCCGGGTTCGACGAGGCGCGCACGCCGTGGAACCTCTCGGTGGACCAGCCGGTGGCCGCGGTCGTCGAGGCGGCCGGAGCCGACGACGTGGCGGCGACGGTCGGCCACGCCGCGCTGCACGGGCTCACCGTGACCGCGCAGGCGAGCGGCCACGGCGCGGTGGCCGCGCGGGACGTGATCCTGCTGCGCACCCACCTCATGGACGACGTCGAGATCACCGGCGGCGTCGCCCGGGCAGGCGCCGGCGCGCGGTGGGGGCAGGTGCTGTCCGCCGCCGGGCCGCTCGGCCTGACCGGCATCGCGGGCAGCTCGCCGGTGGTGAGCGTGACCGGGTACACGCTGGGCGGCGGGCTGGGCTGGTTCAGCAGGAAGTACGGGCTCGCGTCGGCGCACGTGCTGGCCGCCGACGTCGTGGACGCCACCGGGGCGCCGAGGCGGGTGACGGCCGAGTCGGACCCGGAGCTGTTCTGGGCGCTGCGCGGCGGCGGCGGCGACTTCGCGGTGGTCACCGGGCTGGAGTTCGCACTGCAGCCGGCGCCCGTCCTCTACGGCGGGCGGATGACGTGGCCGGCGGAGCGGGCGGCCGAGGTGCTGGCGGCCTTCCGCGAGGTCACGGCGAGCGCGCCCGAGGAGCTGACGGTCTGGTTCGGCCTGCTGAAGTTCCCCGGCGCGCCGGGGCTCGTCACCGTCGACTGCACGTACCTGGGCGAGCACCCCGGTGAGCTGCTGCGGCCGTTCGACACGATCGGCGGCGCGACCGGCGACACCAGGGCCGTGCTGCCGGTCGCCGACCTGGGCGCGATCTGCGCCGAGCCGACCGACCCGACCCCGTCGGCCGGGCGCGCGGAGCTGCTGACCGGGCTGGACGACGCGGTGGCGGCGGTGCTGCTGGGCGAGTCCATCGAGCCGCTGTTCAGCGTGCAGGTGCGGCACCTGGGCGGCGCCCTGACCCGCCCGTCCGGCGGCGCAGCCGGGAGCGTCACGGAACCGTACCTGGTCTACATGGTGGGCCCGGCCGCGCCCGGCACCGCCGAGCGGATGGACCTGCTGACGAAGGCCCTGATGCCGCACACGAGCGGGCGCAAGCCGTACACGATGCTGCACGGCGACGACCGGGCCGCAGCGGCCTTCGACGCCGGGACCCTCGCCCGGCTACGCGACCTCAAGCGAGCCCGCGACCCGCACGGCGTCCTGCGGGCCAACTACCCGGTCCTGGGCGGCGCGTAGCCTCCGGGGCGGATCGGTCCCGATCCCGCTTGACCCCCCGGCGGTCGGATCGATCCTGCCCCCGTAGCGTCCAGCGGGCGGATCGGTCCTGATCCCCCTTGGCACCCGGCGGTCAGATCTGCCGGAAGTCACCGTGCCGTCCCGCGCCCCCGGCGAAACGGCCGGCGCCGGACGCGGCCTCCGGCAGGGACACCCGGCCATGGCGCAGCTCGTTGCGCATGGCCTCCCCCTCCCCCAGCCCATCCTGCTCCAGCAGGGACATCCGATCCCCGCGCAGGCACGCCTGCGGGAACCGGGCGATCTCCGCGGCCAGCGCCTCCGCCTCCTGCCGGGCCGTCCCGTCGGGCACCACCCGGTTGGCCAGCCCCATCCCGTACGCCTCGCGCGCCCCGACCGGGCGGCCGGTGAGAATCAGGTCCATCGCCCTGCTCTGTCCGACGAGGCGCGGCAGCCTGACCGTGCCGCCGTCGACGAGCGGCACCCCCCACCTGCGGCAGAAGACGCCGAACACCGCGCTCTCCTCGGCCACCCGCAGGTCGCACCAGAGCGCCAGCTCCAGCCCGCCGGCCACCGCGTGGCCCGAGACGGCGGCGACCACCGGCTTGGACAGCCGCAGCCGGGTCGGCCCCATCGGCCCGTCGCCTCCCTCCCCGACGTGGTTGTCCAGTTTCTTGAGGTCGGCCCCGGCGCAGAACGTGCCGCCTTCTCCCCAGAGCACGGCCACGTCGGCGTCGGAGGCGTCGAACGCGCGGAAGGCGTCGGCGAGCGCGGCGGCGGTCTCACGGTCGACAGCGTTGCGCGCCTCCGGCCGGCTGATCACCACCGTGGTGACCGGGCCCCGGCGCTCCACCCGTACGGTCATCGTCCCTCCTCGGAAGAGTGCCGAGCGTACGCCGCCACCGGACCGCGCGGCGAGCGTCGGCCCGCGCTGGCCGGTGTTCGTCTCGTACGCGGGAAGACCTTCTCACCGGGAGAAGGAAGATCCGCGAAACGAGGGCGAGGGCGCCGTGGCGCATGTGGGAGCCCGAACCGGACGGTCCGGCCGAGCCCACGCCGCCTCACTTCCCATCGCGTCGC
This sequence comes from Nonomuraea corallina, assembly GCF_027620315.1. Taxonomy (GTDB): domain Bacteria; phylum Actinomycetota; class Actinomycetes; order Streptosporangiales; family Streptosporangiaceae; genus Nonomuraea; species Nonomuraea corallina. The sequence goes on from NZ_JAPNNL010000016.1 coordinate 2,727, forward strand.
CACGGCCGCCAGGAGGTGCAGGCCCCGCCCGCCGGTGCACTCGGGGTCGTCCCGGAACCGAAAACCCGACCACCATCCCCGTGACCTCGACCCGGACCAGACCGGCACCGAGCCGCACACGGACCCGAAATGAGCCTTTGCTCCATCGGACGGAGATCGTGTGTCTTATCGCGTGACCGGCAAGCTCGGCCGTAAGCAGACGCAGGTTATCCAGCAACTCTCCGTCGTCAGCCGCCTCGGTAGCGCGACCACAAGCCATCGAGTCGCATAAATGCGTACATCACTCACAATTTCTGGATGTCCAGGAAATTGCATCTCACCGATAACCCGTATGCCGTGCACAGCAATACCTGCACCCATTCGAGAATGTTTGCGCACCAGTAATGATCTGATTGAGATCCTGTTAAATGGATAACGAGTGGACCGATTTCTCGGGTGTGCGATCTCAGGTGGCCCTGTCCAGCAGTAGGGGTTTGAGTTGGCGGAAGAACTCGGTGGCGTCCGCAACAGAGTCCCGCCCAGGGGCGTTCTCGATGATGTTGATCATGAGCAGGCGCTTGTAGTCCGAGGTCCATCCGTAGACGAAGGCGACGGTCTTGTCCTTGGCGTTCTTCCGCCGCGCCACGAAACCAGGCCGCAATTCTGCAGGCAGATCGGTCCCGCGAGCGGATCGCTTGGTGTTTTCCAGTCCTTCCTGGCTGATAGGGGAAGGCTCGAAGACTTCGATTATGAGTCCCAGGCTGCTGTCAGAGACCCCTTCCTCGCGCACGGAGCATGACGCGAAGCGTCGGCCCATATCCCTCTTCGTGCCGTAGGCCGCATAATGGTCAAGACCGGTTGCGATCTTGATCGCGTTCGCGGATATCAAGCCGCATTCCTGGGGAGCGGCGGTTACATCACCCAGTGCACGGGTGTCCGGGAGCACAGGAGAAGGAGACGAACACGCCGCCGCCAAGACGAGTACGGCGAGGCCGAAGCCCACTGACGGCTGGATTCTCATGAGCCACCGTAATAGTTGCCGGAATCGCTGAAGCCATTTGAGATGGCGTCACCTGGTCGGCCGAGCACAGGGCCGACGTCGCCAAGACCAAGCCAGTTGTTGTAAGCCCTGAGCTGATCAGCCGGGGCTCCGCAGTTGGTAGTCACACAGGACTCCAGAAACGGCATCTGACCAGGCAAAACAATGTTACTGGCGAGTACGGCGTGTGCCTACAGCATCGCCAGACACTTCGATCGCCTCTGACCTGCAAGGATGTCGTTTCTGCACGAGAAGATCAAGACTTGTTGTGCCCTGCTCGGGGCGGAACAATGGTGTTGGTTCCTCGGCATGGACACACATCGGAGAATTGAAGCAAAGGCTGGGGGGTGGTGAGGGTGCGTCCTTGCAGGCACAGACGGATCTCCGAAAAGGCCGTGGCGCATCATCGTATCCACCGTGAGATCTTGGAACATATTCTTGGACACTTCTAGAGCGTTTTCTGCGCCTCCGCGAGCCCGGTCTTCGTTACTGGACTTTGTCTTTGCGAAGATTTCCTCCTTAGCTTCGTCGACCATGAACCCCGATAAACTTACCCTGTGGCCCCGTCCAGCAGTAGGGGTTTGAGTTGGCGGAAGAACTCGGTGGCGTCCGCCAGAGAGTCGCGGCCCGGCGCGCTCGTGTAGATGTTGACCGTGAGCAGGCGCTTGTAGTCCGGTGTCCATCCATAGACGAAAGAGACCGTCTCGTCCTGGGCGTTCGTCCGTCGCGCCGCGAAGCCGGGCCCCAAGTCATCGGGCAGATCGTTCCCTTGGGTGGACATCTTTGTGTTCTCCAGGTCTTCCGGGTCATGCGGTGACGGATCGAAGACTTCGACGACAAGCCCCAGATCTCCTTCCGGAGTCAGATCCTCCGCTACCGAACACGAGGCGAAACGCCCTTTGTCCCTTTTCGTCGCCACCGCCTTATAGTCGTCAAAACCTGTGGCGATCTCGATGGCCTTCGCCGAGATGAGTTCGCATTCCTGTGGGGCGGCGGTGATGTCGCCCAGCGGTCGAGTGTCCGATGGCGAGTATGGAGGAGGTGAACAGGTAGCTGCTAGAGCGAGGACCGCGAGGACAGGAATCGTCATCAACTGGATTTTCATGTGCCGGGCCTGGTATAGCCGGCCTGGGCCTCCTTAAAGCCGAGCGCGATCGACTCGTCGGGCCGGTTGAAAACTCGACCTGTCTCGTTCAAATTCAGCCACTCCTCGTAGGCCTCACGCTCGTCTACGTTCATCTCAGCGAAGGGCTTGATTTCCCCGTTCACAATGAAGTGCCCCTTTGAGCCTGGGGAAAAATCCTTGTGCCGGTATGGATGCGTCTTGGCGGGCACCGAGCCATCCCCGAACAGGCCATGGCGGTACATGGTGGCCGCAGTGAGATCTCCGAACATGTGCTCAGCCGCTCCCATCGCAGTGTCCGCGTCCCGACGAGCACGGTCCTCGTGACTGGACTTGATGTTTCCGAAGATCTCACTCTTGGCCTCGTCGACCATGAACCCGACGAACTTCCCCTGCGGACCTGGAGCCAGACCCACGACCTTCTCCGTCATCTCCTTGAAGGCCGCGACGCGGGCATCCCTCGCCTGCCCCTCTCCGATCTTGGAGACGTTGGCCGCGTCGGTGATCATCCAGGTCGTCATGCTGAGGCTGCGCGTCGCCCGGGAGAACTCCGCACCTCCGCTGCGGCTCATGCGCTCTTCGAGTATGTCCTGCCGTGCGGCCTCGATCTCCTGCTGTGTGGCCTCTGGGTGCGCCTTCCGCCATGCCTCGAAGTCGGCGTCCACCTCCTTCCGGATCTTGGCGGCCAGCTCGTCCAGCATCTTGGCGGCGTAGAGCCCATGCGCGGCGGCCACGGACTTGAAAGCGTCCTCGTCCTCGAACGCCCACGTCATCGCTTGTTTGAGCTCTGGCGCGGAGAATTTGGCACCGTACGGCTCCCCTCCCCGCAGGTTCTTGTCCGGGTCCTCCCCCGTCACCACTCCCGGCATTTTGTCGCTGAAGGATTGCGTGTCACGGTGCACGTCTCCGGTGTACTGGCCCAGGATCGAGCCGACGTGGGCGCGGGTCCCGGGAAGGTTCGCCTGGACCTTGGGGTCGCTCCAGAAGCGGACCGCCCAGGAGCCGATCAGCGCTGACTTGTACCCACGAGAGTTCCCGGGCGGCAGGTCATGATCGCGGAACTCCGTACTGGCCACCTGAATCACCCAGCCGAGTTCCGCGTCGGCGTCGCCGTTCCAGTGATGCTGCCGCATCAGGTAGGCCAAGGGCTTGCGCCGCGGGTCGGTGAGGAAGTCCTGGGCGACGGCGGGATGGTGGGCCAGCGCGGTCAGGACTGTGCCCATCGGGCTGAGATCCCCGGGTGAACCGTCCTTGGGGCCGGGCATCGTCCAGGGATGCCGCGGCAGACTCGGGTCGGGCGGATGCGCCACGTCCTTGTCATACAGCTTCTGCGCCACTGTGAGCAGGAACTTGTGGTCGAACTCGCCGGCCTGAAGCAGTTTCTTCAGCGCGAACGCGTCCTGCGGATTCTCGACGCCGTCGACCAACTGATCGGCGTAACCGTCGGGCAGCTTCATCCGGCCCGCCCCACGCGAGGCCGTGCCCAAGATCTTGCTCAGCATGGTGGCGAGCCGCTCCTGGGTCCTGACGTCGCGTTGGAACGGACGCTCCGACTGCGGGAAGCCGGCTCCGTACGTCCTGTTGATCAGTGCCTTGAGCTCGCGCGGCGGTATCTCCTTGACGAACGCGACGGCGAAGTACGGGTCGTTCTTGTGCCGCTCGAGCTCGGCCACCGTCTTGGCGTCGAGGGAGCCGCTGTCGACCTGATCCCGTAGCTTGGCGGCCAGGGCTTTGGCCGATGCCGCGCCCTCGGCGGGAGACTTCGACAACCAGTCCGATTCGTTGGCCCATAGTGTGCCGCCTTTGCCGGGTTTCCGATCCGGCTCGGCGAGTATCAGATCGAGGCGGCCCTGGAGTGCGGGGATCTGATCGCTCATCTGACGGCCGATGGCGTGCAGTGGCCCCGGGCCCCATAGAGGGACGTCCAGCGAGGTCAGAGCCCGTTCCACCTGGCGGCCGATCTCCGGGAGTGTGTCGCCGGCCCGTTTCATGTCGTTGATGAGCCGCGTCATCAGCGTGGGGTTGATACCGACCATGGGGCTCATCAGGTGGGCGCTCCCGTGGCCGGGTCGGACGGCTGGAGAGAGTCCAGCAGCGACAGCGCCCGCGTGAACAGGTCCTTGAACGCCCGGTCCCATGCCCGTAGATCAGCGGTGAGCCTGTCACCGGCCTCGCCTTTGAGCGCACCGTCATCGACCAGGCGGACCAGAGCGATCAAGTCGTTCGCATGCTCTTCACGCAATCGCTCGATATGACGCCGGGCGGCGTCGATCTCTTCCTTGGTCGCCATCGTCGCCCGTTCTCGTTGAGGTGGGAGATGCCGGGGTCGATGGCATGGTAACCATCGAGAAGGGGGCCTCAAAGCGGAATCCTGCGATCCCAACGATATGGATATAGATGAGTTGATTCGTACGAAGGAGAAACACGGGCTGTTCACCAAGGAGGAGCCGGCTCAGGCCTGTCGCGCCTCCACCTGCTGGTTCCCGGCTGAGAATCACGTGTGCTGGAGAAGGGGCGGAATCTGGCACCACTCGGGCTGGTGAATGGGCCTGGTCATTCCCGGCTCCGAGACGAGACACCATGCTGTACGTACCCGGCGCTCTCCAAGGTTGGCCGTGGCTTCAGACGGTTTCACAGAGAGTGCAGCTGGATCTTGGCGACCGGTTCCGGGATCGGCGCGAACGGAAATACGGGTACGACTTCATCGACGAGGTGTTGGTGCGGTGCCCTCGGTGCGATGGGTGCGCTGTCGTCTTGGCGCATCCGAGGACGCTTGAAAACGGCGAAACGGCAACCATCGGGGTCATGGACTTCCGTCGCCGCTCGCGCTGTGGGGGGTGCGGCTCCTTCAGGGACGAGATGGTCAGCTCCGCTGTCGTCGGCGGTCCTGTTGATCCTTTCTTTCAGCGGCCGGTGTGGCTGCAGGCGAGTTGCTGCGGACATGCGCTGTGGGCCTATAACGTCCGGCATCTCGACCTGATGGAGGCCTATGTAGCGGCGAAGCTGCGCGAACGTGGAGATCTTGCGGCTCGGGCTCCGGCAAGTCTGGTGGAGCGCCTGCCCACGTGGCTCAAGACCGCCAAGAACCACGCCGAGGTCTTGCGAACGATAGGGCGCTTGCGCTTGACGCTGCCCGGTGACGGATAGCGGTGGTGTACGACGCGGCCCTCGACGATCCGCCGGGGGCCGCACCCGGACCGGGTCCCGCCGGGCCTCAGGCCAACCTGTATCTCCGCCTGATGGAGGCGGCCTCCTCCTCGGTCACCTCGCTGGGCGTGCGGCTCAGGACCTGGCGCAACTCGTCCACGATCGCTTGCCCTGAGGTGCGGGCCCGGGAGCTGAACTGGGTGAGCTGGGCGTCGAACTGCCTGGCGGACGGCCCGGTCCAGACCTTGCCCGAGTGGAACAGCCGGCAGGGACGGTCGACGTCCGCGTTGATCTGCTCGATCATCGGGCCGATGGTGCTGACGGCCTGCTGGAGCGCCTCGTACAGCGGGTTGCGCACCATCGCGGCCATCGGCTCAGTCCTTGGTCTTCTCGGGAGCGGGCGTCGCGTCGAGGATCAGCTTCGGCGCCACCAGCTTCATCATGGCCACCACGTCGGCGGCGTTGTCCCGCCCTTTGACGCCATGAATGAGTTCCACGATCACCTCGTCGAGGCCGTGGACCAGGACAGCGGCCGCCTGAGTGTCATCAGCGCTATCGTCACCGCCGTAGTAACCGACCGCACCGGGAACGATTTCCGGCAGGCGCCGTGCTCCTTGACTGACCTCCCATTCAACCTCCTTCTCCGACCCGGCGGGAGACAAGGAAATCTGCAGCACCTTGGGCTTGTTTCCCGTCGACTGGTAGATGAAGCACGCACCAGACCCGTAGTCCTTGCCGTCCAACTCCTTGCCAACGGTCATGTTGAAATCTCCGCTGACGATTGGATCCTGCACGCCGGTCATCAGTCGTACCGCATCGAGCGGGATGTGATCGCACACATACGGCGGAGCCGCAACCGACGGAAGTGGCGTCATGTTCACCTGACGCTCCCCTTGCCGCTGCTGGCAAGCAGTGAACAGAGGTAATGCGCCCAGCACCGCAATCGCGATAACAAATCGAGGCTTCATCTTGGCTTATGCTCCGAAAAGCCCATTTCAAATCCCTTGCTCAGCTCATCCTCGATGCTCTTCCACTCGTCCCCGGCCAGGCCGTCGTAGAGCCATCTTCTATAGGAATCCAACCTCGGCTGGGCACTGCCTGGGTACGGCGCCATTTCATGCAGTGTCATCAGCGAGTTCCCATCATCCTTCAAGAAATTGTTGGACGACTTACGAGGATCTTCTCCCTTATCCACTCCATCCAGGGAACTCCACGGATGGGAACTGCCGTCAGGCTTGCCGAACAGCCCGTGTCCCAGCATGGCATCGACAGCGAGCTGATCGAGCAGGAACCTTGCCCTTTCCTTGGCCATGTTGGCGTCGTACACGCCTTCGTCCTCGTTCCTCTGGGTCTTGGCCGAGTCTTCGATCAAGCCGGTCCACGCGCCGACGACGCCCGCGGTGATCGACCAGGCGGGTGCCTGCGGGATTGCAAGTCCGACGTTGGCTGCGGCCATGATTATCTTCAAATTCCGCTCCTGGGCCTCGTCCAGCTCCTTTCCTTTCTGGATGCCGGCCAGCCCACTCGCATCGGTAATCAGTCCGAAGGTCGCTCCGGCTTCTCTCGCATGAGCCATAAGAGCTTGCTTGCCTCCGCCGCCGGCGGCCTCCATGGCGCCGTGGCTCAGCAGTCTTCGTGACCAAGCTATTTGTGCCGCCGTGACGGTCGCCAGCGCCTTCGGATCATGTTTGAACGCGTCTGCCATGACCTTGCGCAGGTCCTCCCTTCTGAACTGCGCACCCCAGACCTGATCCTCGTCCGGCAGGTGTGGACGTCCAGCCCCGGAGACGTCCGAGCTGCCAGGAAGCGGAGTTTTGGCAGCGCGGCCCACGTCGTTCATATAGGCGGCAAGGATTCTGGCGGTGCTGCCGGTGGTGGCGAAGGAAGGCCCTTCGGTTCCCGCCAGAACGCGCTCGGCCTCCCAGCGGATGAAATCCGAGGCGATCGCCGCCGAGGTGAATCCCGGCGACGGATTCTGGGGTGAGCCGTCGCGGTCGCGGTACGTCAACGTCGCCGCTTCCACCGCCGCCCCGAACGCCACCCCGTCGTCGAGCATCGGCCGTTCGGTGACGTAGCGCTTCATGATGCTGGGGTCTCCGACGAAGACGTCCTGGGCTGCCTTGGGATGGTTGGCGAGCGCCTTCATGACCCCGATCATCGGGTCGTGCGGAGTGCCGGTCGCCGGCCTCTCGTTCCAGGTCTTCCGGTCCAGGCCCTCAAGCGTTTTGGCGGCGGCCACCAGGAAGTCCCGGTTGAATTTCCCGTACGGGAGCACTGCCGCGAGCGCGTGCTGGTCCACCGGCACCCGAAGATTGTCGAGCAGTTCCTTCCGCCATGACTCGCTCAGCCGCGGGCTGGCCGCGCCGAGCGCCTTGCCCAGCGCCGCCTGTAATCGCTGCTTACGCTCGTCCTTGTGGTACACCAGCGCCGCCGCGAGGTGGCGGAACTTCTCCGTCCCGAGCGCGTGCATCAGCGAGGTGGCGAACTCCGGGTCGCCAGCCCGTTTTTCCAACTCGGCGACGGTCTTCTCGTCCACCTCGCCGTTCCGGTCGAGCTCGCCCAGCTTGAGCGCCGCCGCGTACACGTCGGGCTTGCCGGAGGCGGCGCTGTAGAGGCGCTCGTCGAACGGGGTCATCCCGCCGGCCCCGGCCGCGCCCCACTCCGGTTTCGCCGCCTGGATCGTCTCGTTGCGGCGGCGCAATTCCGGCCGCTTGGCGCCGATCCAGTTGCCCAGTTCCCGCAGCGCGTTCAGCCGTGAGGTGTCCAGGTCAAGGTCTTCCAGGGTGCGGCGGATCCGCGGTTCGTGCCTGCCGAGCGCGGCCTCCGCCTGGCCGAGGCCGCGCTCGAATTCGCTCATGAGCTTCGGGTCGATCCCCGAATAGTTCCAATCCGGCGGCTGCGCGACCGCCGGCGGGGTCAAGGAAGGGTCCGCCTGACCCGGGTCGGTGCGGGATGAGGGCTTTTCCGGTGGGCGCTCGGGCGACGGCTGGGGATTCGGCGACGGGGTCGTCATCACGGGTCTCCGGCACGGTCGAGAACAGCCGGATTATCTCCCCGCCCAGGGGTCTCTGTAGGTGTCGCATAACGGAACGGCATGGTCATCTCCGGCTCCGAGACTGAGACACCATGCTGTACGTACCCGGCACTCTCCAAGGTTCGCCGTGGCTTCAGTCGGTTTCAGCCGCACCGACGCGCATACCGCAGCGTGCTTGCCCTATGGCGGACACGACACGTATCACTGTGACGTTGCCGAGTGATCAGGTGACGGGTCCGCCGACCAGGCGGCAGCCCTACGCTTATCCCACATGCAGGGAAAGCATTATGCTTGAAGCATGGATGCCACCCTGCAAGTCAGAGGCCTGGACGAGGAAGTGGTCGCCGAGTTGAAGGCGCGGGCCGCCCGTAAGCGCATGTCACTGTCCGCATACGTGGCCGGCATCCTCACCGAGGTCGCCGCCACCCCATCCCCGGACACGATCAGAGAACGGCTGGAGGCCCTCCGGTCACTCGGCGGCGGCGCGAGCCACGACGACGTCGTCGCCGAGATACGGAAGATCCGCGAAACGTGATCGTCATCGACAGTTCCGCACTCGTCGAAGCCTTGGCGGGGGACTCCCCCACAGACGCACTGCTTGCTCGCGTCGCCGAAGCCCGGCTCCATATCCCCTATCTGCTCGACTACGAATTCCGCAACGCCATGCGCGGCCTGCTCCTCGGCGGGAAAATCAGCGCGGCCCGCGCCGAGGGAGCACGGATGGTCAAGGCGGGCCTGCCCTTCACCCGCCACGCCGACGACCTGACCGCTGATCGCGCCTGGGACCTGCGAGCCGACTTCAACGGCTACGACGCCACCTACGTCGCCCTCGCCGAATCGCTGGACTGCACTCTGGTCACCACCGACGAGAAGATCCACAACGTCGCCCGCAAGTACATCAACGTCGAACTCTGCTGATCTCGCGCCCGTGTGCGCTGAAGAGCAACCGGCGCGGCGGGCCAGACGCCGGTGAGCCGTCGTCAGCTCTCGATCGTGCCGATCTCCTCGTACTGCTCGATGGCGGAGGAGGTGTCCATGCCGGGCGCCTCCCGGTCGGAGTGGGCGGCCTTGAACGAGTCGGAGCGCAGCCAGGCGACGAAGTCCGCGCGGGTGTCGAACTCCATCGTGGACACGTACGGCTGTCCCTCCTCCGTGGGGCGCAGGAGGGAGCTGCGCCGCAGGCCGGGCACACCGGCGAGTGTGGCGCGCATGTTCTCCAGGAAGGTGGCCTCGAACGCCTTGGCGTCCTCGGCGGGAACGTCGATGCGGTTCATGATCATGTGCATGGGGATCCCTTACTCCGCAGCGCCACGGCTTCTTTCCTGACGCCCTGTCGGAATGATACCAACGCGGCGTCGTTATCTTCCTGAGGATCTCTAGCTCGCAGACCTCCCCGGTCACGCTCCGCCTGACTCTCGGAATTCCCGCCGGCGGCGTGTGGTCATCTTCGACCGGCGGCCCGAAGCCCCGCTGTGGAAGGAGCGCGGGAGCATCGCCGCAGCCATGCCGCCGTCCGGCCGCCAGGTCACCGTGCTGCGAGGACAGGCCGGCCCATCGAACAGGGTCCCGTACGCATGACAAGGCGGCAGGCCCGAGCCGCAGGTCGCCGCCATGCCCGCCCTGGACGTGATCAGAGAACGACGGCGACCCGGGGAGCAGGCGGGTCGCCGGGGACCCGCCTGCTCCCGGTGCGATCAGTTGTGCGCCTGGACCGAACCGTGCGCGATCTCCTGTGGCCGGGCCACGTCGAGGTCGAACCCCGCGCCTTTGACGTTGTCGTACGTCAGGGTGTCCTGCGGATAGGCGCCGGCCGACAGCGGCCAGACCACCAGCCGCACCCCGTCAGGGTCGGCGTCATAGGAGTACTGGACGAACCCGTACCCCGCCTCCCCGTTGACGGTGCCCGTGCCCTTGACGGCGATCTTGTCGTCGGGAGTGACCACCAGCCATTCGAGAGTCGTCGAACTGAGGTCGAACGCGGAGGGATCGACCCGGAAGGAGACCTTGCCGTTGCCCGGCTCGGGTCCTTGGTCGTGCGGCTGGTACTTCACGTTCGCCTGGAAGTGCCCCTTGCCACTCGCCGACGGGGCATCGGTGATCGCTCCGACTGGGGATGACAACCACCCTCCCTGGGTGCCGAAGCCCGCGTCAGGGTCATAGACGATCACCATGACCTCGTGCTCTCCCGAGCCGGTGTCGTCGTCGGTCACCTCGGTCTTGATCGTGTACATGCCCGGCCGCGTGTACCGATGGCTGTCCTGGCAGGTCAGGCCGGTGGCGGCACGGCTGGAGGTGGTGCCATCGTCCCAGTCGGTCAGGCAGGTGTGGGTGTCGTTGGCCCCGGGGTCGGTGAAGGGCACGCTGAGCGACACAGGAGTGCCGGCGCGGAGCACCTGCCACGGCTGCGGCGTGCGAACCGCCGCAGCCCGGGCCGCCCTTGGGGTCGCGGTGACCGGTGCCACGTTGGTCAGCGTCAGCCTCGCCTCGTCGCCGACCGCCGCGTTGACGCCGTCGTCGGCCGACAGCCGGATGGTGAAGGTACCGTCGTCGTCGCAGATCACCGTCGTACGGACCACCATCGGGTTGGCGATGACGCAGGAGGCTCCCGCGTCCACGTCAGGACCTGGCTGCACGCTCCACTGCACCGCGGGAGCGCCCCGGTCGTCGTTGGCGAACCCGGACAACTCGATCGTCTGCCCCTCCGCGCCCGTGACGTCCGGCCCTGCGGACACGACCGGCGGCTGGTCGGGATCGGGATCCTGCGGTCCGCCCGTGTGGTTGTAGATGGTTCCCGTTTCGCCGACGAAGGGCGAGTCCGTGCTCAGCTTGAGTATGTAGCTGCCGTACAGGCCGTGGACCGTCTTCTCACAGACGCAGTCCGGTCCGCCGACGGCGTCACCTTCGTCGACGACGACGCCGTTCGCGGCGTCGATGAGCTTCCAGTGCATGGTCGAGCCGAGACGGGCGCCGATCTCCACCCTCACCCAGTGCTGGCTGCGGTGGGAGCGCAGCGGACGGTCGGTGCGGCACTCCCCCTGCGGAGAGGCGATGAAGCAGTCCTCATCCTCGAAGTCCCAGCAGGTGTTGTCTCCGTTCAGCTCGCGGATGCCGCAATTGACCTGTTCGGCCACCTTGTTGATGCGGGCCACGCCGTTGCGGGGCCAGGGGATGTAGGGGAGTTCCTCGTTGCGGTCGCTGAGGAAGGCCGTGACGTAGTCGTAGCCCTGGCTGCCACCGGAGACGTACCCGGCGACGTTCGTACGCCACTCCTCTTTGTCCCCGCCGAGCTTGCTGAAGCCGACCTTGAGCGCGTGGGTGGTGCCCGGCGGGGCGAACGAGTCGACCCCGTAACGGGGCTCGGCACGGCGCAGGAGGCTGAGCGCGTACGCCCGCCGCGTCTCGTTGATGACCGGGTTGGGCGAGCTGAACAGCCGGAACAGCCGGACCTGATCCCTGGCCGTGGTGTGGGTGTCGCCGAAGGCGCCCTCGTCGTCCGGATAGGTGTTGTCCATGCCCGCCGCCTCCAGGAACTGCCGGAAGAGGGTGCACGGTCGGACGTTGTCGTTGTCGTCCTTGCCACAGCCGAGCGCCTCCCGCCACAGGCGCAGAGAGGTGTCGTTGTCGGATTCGAGGATCATCTTCTCCACCAGCGGCCGCTCGGCGTCGCTGATGTCCTGCGGCCGGTACAGCAGTGCGCCGAGAATGGACGCCTTGACCAGGCTGGCGGTCTCGAAGAACTTTTCCGTCGTGCTGTAGCACTCGGTGCCGGTGACGTGGTCGTAGAAGGCGACGCCCGGCTCGCGCAGCCCTTCCAGCCTGACGACGGTCCCCACGTTGACCGCGAGCCGGACGAAGTCGGCCATCTGGTCGGCGAACTGCGGATAGCGTTCGGAGGTGCAGGTCACCTCGGGTTTGCGGTCGTACTCGCCGGCCTGCGCGGGCTGCCCGGTCACGACCAGCGTGCCGATCAGCGCGGCGACCGCGATGACGACCTTGGATAAGCCTTTCCCCGTTGCCTTTGCCATCACGTTCCCTCTCAGGGCACAACGGCATGGCCGCACCGTCAGACCGGGCGGCACCGGTGATCCCCGTAGCTGTGAAAGGTGCCTTGGCTCGGAATTACGCGCGAATTCCCGGCCCAATGTATAGTCCGCCGACCATCCATCGCCAGAGCCCGGCTCCCGGGCACCTGTCATTGACCGGCCGGCGTCGAGCAGGGACACGTCATCCATGCAAAGCCGCATGTCCGCGCCGGCCGTTTCCCCTGGCTGCGACGGGGAACCCGCGGCGCACGGAGTCGGCCGAGGCCGTGCTTGCGCCTGATGGAGGCGGCCTCCTCCCGGTCACCTCACTGATCGTACGGCTCAGCTCGGGTCAGTCGGTGTCGGTGGCGGCCAGGACGTGGAGCACGAGGCGGCCGGGGTCGAGGGCGGCGACGCCCAGGTCCCACGCGACCTGGTGGAACCAGGCGGTCGAGGCGCTGAACAGCGCCCACGTCCGGTCGGCGGCGTCCTCGATGCGGCTGCCGCCCGCCAGAGCCGTCATCGACTGCCAGGCCAGCAGCCTCCCGTAGGCGCCGCCGCGGCCGCTGCCGTAGGCGGAGCCGGTGGCGGCCGCCGCGAAGAGCACGGTCATCACCTCCGACGGCGTGGCGGCGCGCACGGCCAGTTCGCCCTCGCCGGCGAGGCAGGCCAGCCCGAGCCCGTCCAGCAGCGCCGCGTCCAGCTCGGCCGGGACCGCGAGCCGGAACGCCCTGGCCTCGATCCGGCCGTTGGAGTCCTGGGCCCAGTTCTCCACGGCGGCGGTCAGCAGGCCGGGGGCGAGGAGTTCGACTGCGGGCACCCGGTGACCCGGCCGCCGCAGGGCTCCGGGCCGCTCGCCGGGGCCGAACGGGATCGCGTAGGAGGTCCCGCGCAGGCCGTACGAGGGCAGGTCGAGCCCGTCCTCGAAGTCGAGCAGGGTCAGCGGGAGAACGGCCAGGGGGTGGTTCCCGTCCGCCAGGTGGGCGGCGACCCGGCGGACGGCGCCTTCCTGGCCGAGGTCCGGGTGGCGGAGGACCAGTTCGTGCGTCAGGCAGGCGAACAGTTCGGGTGCCTGATCGTATCCGTCGAACAGCGGCAGCAGGTGCTCCAAGGGCTGCGCGGAGGCGAGGAGGGCGGCGGCGAGCCGGACCCGTGCCTCGTCCTCCTCGGTCGCGGCCAGGCGCACGGCGTGGGCGGCGTGGGCCGCGCCGGGCGTCAGCGCCAGGGCCTGCAGGATGCGGAGCAGGACTGCGTCGCGCTGCCGGCTCGATCCGGTGCGTAAGGTCAGGGCCAGCGCGTACAGCTCCCCGGCCCGCCCCTCGGCCGCGGCGCGTTCGACCCGGGCGCAGCGGCGACTGACGTCCTCGGCCTCGTCGATCCCGGCCGACAGCTCATCGAGCGGCATGCGCGTCCTCACGTTGATCGGGCCACGCAGCATACAAGGCGGCCCGATCGCGGGCGACCCCCTGACGCTCAGCGCTGCTTGAGGCGCTGCGTCTCCTTGCGGACCTCGGCCTGGACGGACCGCTCGTGCTCCAGCCAGGCGGGGCTCCGCGCCTTCAGCTCGTCGATCTCGGCGGTGGTGAGCGGGCCGGTGATGCCGTTCCTGAGCAGGCCGGAGATGGACACCCCGAGCTTGGCGGCGACGACCTGCTTGGGGTGCGGGCCGTTGCGGCGCAGCTCGGCCAGCCAGGTGGGCGGCTCGGCCTGCAGCGCGTTCAGCTCGCTCCTGGAGACGACGCCCTCCTGGAACTCGGCGGGGGTGGCCGAGAGGAGGATGCCCAGCTTCTTGGCCGCGGTCGCGGGCTTCATCGTCTGGGGCGTCTTGGGCTTGGGCGAGGTCATGGGTCCAGGGTAGTCAGTCGGACCGGCTCCTCTTACCTCGGTAGCCTGACGGGGTGACTGGTGAGGAGACGGGCGGGGCGTTCCGGCTGGCGTACGCGCCCGGGGTGACGCCCGGGAAGTGGGCCGGCATCTGGGCCGAGCGGGTGCCTGACGTGCCGCTCACCCTGGTCGCGGCGCCCGCGGCCGAGGTGGTGGGGCTGCTGCGCAGCGGGGAGGCCGACGCCGGGTTCGTCCGGCTGCCGGTCGAGCGCGACGGGCTCAGCGTGATCCCCCTGTACGTGGAGACCACGGTGGTCGTGGTGCCGAAGGATCACGTGGTGACCGCGGCCGACGAGGTGACCCTCGACGACCTGGCCGGCGAGGAGGTGTTCCACCCACTGGACGACGCCGTCGAGTGGGCGGCCCGGCCCGGGGTTCCGGCGTTCGAGCGGCCGGCCACGACGGAGGACGCGATCCGGCTGGTGGCGGCCGGGGCCGGGCTCCTGCTGGTCCCCCAGTCGCTGGCGCGGCTGCACCACCGCAGGGACCTCACCTACCGGCCGGTGCCGGACGCGCCGCGGTCGCAGGTGGCGCTGGCCTGGCTCGCGGACCGGACGACCGACCTGGTGGAGGACTTCGTCGGCATCGTCCGCGGCCGTACGGCGAACAGCTCGCGCGGCCGGGCTCCGGCTCCTCCGGCGGACAAGCCCGCGAAGAAGCCGGAGAAGAAGCCGGAGAAGAAGCCTGAGAAGAAGCCCGCGAGGAAGCCGGACCGCAAGCCGGCCCAGGGCGGCTCCGGGCGCCGGGCGGCCCCCGCCCCCCGGGGAAAGAAGGGGCGCCGATCCCGGTGAGGCGTCAGAGGGCGAGGGCTCCTGAGGCGAGGTCGTCGAAGCGGTCCAGGTCCTCGGCGGGGCGGTCGAGGCCGCGCAGCGGGCCGTGGTCGGCGAGGTGGGCGTCGGCGTAGAGGCGGGCGACGAGGGCCTTGCGGTCGCCGTGGCCGGCCCGCTGTTCCCATCCCGCCTGCTCCACCAGCAGCGCCGCGGCGTACACGTCGGCCATGAGCTGGGCCAGCGGGAACAGCCGGGCCTCCGCCACCACGGGGTCCAGGGACGACCAGACGGTGATCGCCTTGCGCAGGCCGGCGATCCGGTCGCGGACGAGGCCGGCGGTGGCCGGGTCGTTCGCGGGGGCCTGGGCGACGGCCGACTCCAGGCGTTCCAGGAACGGCTCGTGGGCGCTCTCGCGCAGCATCGCCCGGCGGACGTCGAGGCACAGGATGTGGTCGCCGCCCTCCCAGATGGGGTTGACCTGGGCGTCGCGCAGCAGCCTGGCGACCGGCCACTGCTCGATGTAGCCGTTGCCGCCGTGCACCTCGACGGCGTCGCTGGCGGCGGTGAGGCCGAGGCGGGCGGCGCGCAGCTTGATGAGGGCGGGGGCGAGGCGGAGGCGGGGGCTGACGTGGCCGTCGAAGACGAGGGTCTGGACGGCCTCGACCTCGACGATGAGCTCGGCCAGTTTGCGGCGCATGAGGGGCTGGTCGGCGAGCGGCCGGCCGAACGCCTCGCGGGCGCGGGCGTAGCGGAGCGACTCGACCAGGGCCCGCCTGGCGACTCCGGCGCCCATCATGGCGACGCCGAGCCTGGAGGCGTTGGTGAGCTTCATCATCGTGCCGAGGCCGGAGCCGGAGCCGGGTCCGGCCAGCAGGAACGCCTCCGCGCCGGTGAACTCGACCTCGGCGGAGGCGACCGAGCGGGTGCCGAGCTTGTCCTTCAGGCGTCTGATCCGCACGCCGTTGCGGGTGCCGTCGCGGCGCTCCCACAGGACGAGGAACGGCGCCACGGTGTCGTCGTGCCGGGCCAGCACGACGAACGCGGACCCGTTGGCGTTGGAGGCGAACCACTTCAGGCCGGTCAGCGACCAGGCGTCGCCGGCGGGTTCGGCGGTGGCCTGGAGGGCGGCCAGGTCGGAGCCGCCGGTCCGTTCGGTGAACATCTGGGCGGCTTCGCCGGAGTAGTAGCCGTTGGCGAAGATCTCCCGTACCCGTTCCTTGACGTCGTCGGGCGCGTGGCGCTCGGCGAGGGAGACGACCATGTCGCCGCCGGTGCCGAGGGCGCAGCCCATGCCGATGTCGGCCTGGTCGAGCAGGTAGGTCCAGGCGGCGGCGAGCGCGTCGGGGTCGGCGCCGTGGGCGCGGGCCTGCTCGGTGAAGGCCGGGGAGGTGAAGTTGTCGGCCATGAGCGCGTCGCGGGCGGCGTGGAACGAGGGCGGCATGACGACCTCGCTGACGTCTCGCCCCCATTTGTCGTACTTCTCCAGGCGCGGCGGGTTGCGATCGGTCTCCTCGGCGTACGCGGCGATCGGGCCGCCCATGAGCGCCCCGAGGCGGTCGAGGTGCGGCTCGGCCCAGGCGTAGCCGTCGCCGAGGTGGCGGCGCATGAGCAGCTGGAGTGACGGGTCGCAGCGCCACCAGTTGAGCCCGGCGGCGCCCTGGTAGCGCTCGGTGGCGTAACGGTCCCCGGCGTCGAACGGTTCTACGAGATAGCGGCCCATACTCTCGAACGTTCTCAGAGATTGACGCCGAACACCACCCGCCTGTTCCTGAACTCGGTGACGCTCCACACCTTGCCGCCGCGGGCGGTCAGGTCTTCGGGGCCGATCGGGAACGGCCGGCGGGCGGGCGCGCCGCCGGAGTAGACGATCAGGCGTCCGTTGGCGCCGGAGCCCGCGGACTGGCTGAGGTACCACCTGCCGCTGTGGGAGATCGCGCCCTGGATCTTCTCGTGGCCCATCACGTGGGCGTCTCTCGGCTGGCCGTCGAGCTCCAGGTTCCAGCGGGCGACCCGTCCCCGGGGGTGGTCCTCGGCGTACTCGCCGGAGATCAGCGTGTGCGGGGTGGTGGTGCGGTCGAGGCCGACGAAGGAGAACCGGGCGCCCGGGACGGCGACCCTCCAGAAGTCGGTCTGCGGGATGACGTAGCGGTAGCCGAAGGCGTGCAGCCGGCCCCCGTGACGGCCGATCCGCGTCCCGTCGCCCACGCCGGACTGCACGCTGGTCAGGTCGAGGATGTGGTTGAGGTCGAAGACCCGCAGCCCTCTGGTGGTGTCGGCGACGTAGAGCAGGTCGCCGTAGCAGGCGACGCCCCCGGCGTGGATGTCGATGGGCTTGAAGGACCCGTCGGGCGCGGCCTCCACCAGCAGCGCGTGCCGGTACTTGAGCGTGGCGGGGCTGAGGAAGGTGAGCCTGATCCCGCGCTCCCCCGCCTCGGGCCTGAAGTACCACGTGGCGAGGAACACCGACACCGGGATCGTCCCCGAGTCCGCCCCGCAGGTCAGCCCCTGGGGGTACCAGTCGGGGGTCTGCTGGTCACCCTCGTCGAACGCGTACCAGACCGACGGCCTGGACATCGACCCGAACGCCGCCGGGGCTCCCCCGCGCACGGCCTTCCTGTTGGCGTCGGCCAGCACCCGCTCGACGGGGGCGGCGCGGAGCTCGCCCGCCAGCTTCGCCGCCCCTTCCGCCAGGGTCCCCGTGTTCCGCACTAACCGGAAGGGGGTCGCGTCGGTGGGGGTCATCCCGGTCTGAGCCATGCCTGCCTCGCTTTTCCGTCAGTACGCAAGAGTCTGACGGAGAGGGCGGCGAGATGGTTGCGTCACTATGGCCACAGATGTACCGGGAGCCCCGACAGGGCCAGCTCCCGGTAGCGGCGCACCAGCCGGGCCCGGTCGCCGCCGAACTCGGCCAGCTTCTCCCGCTGCCAGGCCGCTCCGGTACGGCGCAGCCGGGTGCGCTGCTCGATGATCTCCAGCGCGGCGTCCACGTCCTTCACCGACACCCCGTTGGCCAGCAGCGCGGCGCGCGCCTCGGGCAGCAGGCTCAGCACCAGGTCCGCGGCCTCGAACTCGCCGTCGCGCCCCGGCCACGACAGCTTGGCGTCCAGCCCGTGCATGGCGGCCCGGTAGAAGTTCTGGTACGCCTCCGCGAACCGGTAACCGGTCAGGTCGCGCTCACCCTGCGCCAGCGTCAGCCCGAGCAGGAACGCCGTGTTGGCGGTCATGTCGGCGCACGACGGGCCGGCGGGCAGGGCGCGCATCTCGATGCGCAGGTGGCCGCCGTCGGCGGGGTCGTAGACGGGCCGGTTCCAGTGCCAGATGGTGCCCTGGTGCAGCCGCAGCTCGGGCACGTCCGCCCGCTCGCCGCCGTCGATGAGGTTGGGCACGACCGGGTTGTAGTCGTTGACGTACCGTTCGAAGAGCTCGTACGCGCCCTCGCGCACCCAGTCGGAGCCGAACGTCACCCGGCCGTCCTTGCGGTAGAGCCGCTCCACGTCGCGGTCGTCGGCCGCCTCCTCGAAGAGCGCGATCCGGGTCTCCTCCCACAGCGTGCGGCCGAGGAACATCGGCGAGTTGCCGCACGCCGCCAGCACCGGGCCGATCGCCAGCTGGGCGGCGTTGAACAGCCGGGCGAACCGGCCGGGCGGCACCCGCAGGTGCACCTGCCAGGAGGTGTTGGCGCTCTCCAGGATGACGTGCTCCACCCGCAGCTCCAGGTCCTCGATCTTGACCAGGAACGGTTCCAGCCGCAGCCGCCGCAGGCCCCTGCGCAGCGCCTCGTAGCGGTTCTCGTCGCTCATCGCGTCGGCGGTGAAATCGGTGGTGTCCAGAGTGGGCAGGATGCCGATGGGCAGCGCGCCGCCGCCCTCGACCGCCTCGTCCACCTTGCCCATCGTCTCCTGGATCTCCGCGCCCATCCGCTCGAACGGCTGTCCGGCCAGCGGGATCGGGGTGAGGTTCACCTCGATGTTGTAGCGGCCCAGCTCCAGCACCACCCGGGGGTCGCCGAGCCGCTCGCGCACCTCGCTGTTGCGCGGCAGCGGCCGGCCCTCCTCGTCGACGAGGAAGAGCTCCAGCTCCGCGCCGATGGTGACCGGGCCCTCGCCGAAGCCGGGCCGGTCCAGGAGCTCCCGCAACACGGCGAGCTGCTCGTGGAGCCGCCCGTCGAACTCCTGGAACTCGCTTTCGGAAAACCGTGCCTTATCCAAATCTTGTCCCATGACCCCCATCTGTCCTGGGGGAACGGCTTGACACCTGTCACCGGGGTACAGCTCCGTCACAGCGACGGCAGGCCCGTACCGCGCCCCCGCGCGTGGTGCGACCTGCGGCGGGTGACTCTAAGCTCATCAGATGCACGCTGTTGCCTTCGACGCCTTCGGTGGCGAGCTCGACCTGCGCGAGCTGCCCGACCCGGCCCCCGCTCCGCACGGGGTGGTGATCCGCGTGGAGGCCACCGGCCTGTGCCGCAGCGACTGGCACGGCTGGCAGGGCAACGACCCCGCCATCCGGACGCTGCCGCACGTCCCCGGCCACGAGCTGGCGGGCGTCGTGGAGGCGGTCGGCGCGCAGGTGCGCGGGTGGCGGCCGGGGGCGCGGGTGACGGTCCCGTTCGTCTGCGGGTGCGGGTCGTGCGCGGCCTGCCAGGTGGGCGAGCAGCAGGTGTGCGAACGGCAGACGCAGCCGGGGTTCACCCACTGGGGGTCCTTCGCCGAGCTGGTGGCCGTCGACCACGCCGACGTCAACCTGGTCGCGCTGCCGGAGGAGATGCCGTACGCGACGGCGGCGTCGCTGGGCTGCCGGTTCGCCACCGCCTTCCGGGCCGTCGACCAGGTCGCCGAGGTGCGGGCGGGCGAATGGGTGGCGGTGCACGGGTGCGGCGGGGTCGGCCTGTCGGCCGTCATGATCGCCACGGCGGTGGGGGCCAGGGTCGTGGCCGTCGACGTCAGCGCCGACGCCCTCCAGCTCGCCGAGCGAGCGGGGGCCACCCACTTCGTCGACGGCTCCGCCGGTGACTCCGCCGCCCAGGTGCGGGAGCTGACCAGGGGCGGCGCGCACGTGTCGATCGACGCGCTGGGCAGCCCTCACACCTGCGCCGCGTCCGTCGAGAGCCTGCGCACGCGCGGCCGCCACGTCCAGGTCGGGCTGCTGCCGGGCGGGCCGACGCCGGTGCCGATGGACCGGGTCGTCGCCCTGGAGCTGCGGCTGCTGGGCAGCCACGGGATGGCCGCGCACGCGTACCCGCGGATGCTGGAGCTGATCAGGGCCGGCGTGCTCCACCCCGACCAGCTCGTCACCCGCGTCATCGGGCTCGCCGACGCCGGCAAGGCGCTCGTCTCGATCGGCTCCGTGCCGGGCGTCACGATGATCATGCCGGCGGTCAGTCCTGATCACGGGGTCCTAGGCTGATCCCATGGAATACACGCGACTGGGTGACACAGGGCTGAAGGTTTCGCGGATCTGCCTGGGCATGATGAGTTACGGCGATCCGGCCCAGCAGGAATGGGCGCTGTCGGAGCAGGAGGCCGAGCCGCTCGTCCGCCGGGCGGCCGACGCGGGCGTCACGTTCTTCGACACCGCGGACGTCTATTCGCAGGGCGTCAGCGAGACGATCACCGGCAGCCTGTTGCGCAAGATCTTCGGCAGCCGGGACGACTACGTGCTGGCGACCAAGGTGTTCTTCCCGATGGGCCCCGGCCCCAACGACCGCGGCCTGTCCCGCAAGCACATCCATGCCGCCATCGACGCCTCGCTGCGCCGGCTCGGCACCGACCACGTGGACCTCTACCAGATCCACCGGTGGGACCCCGAGACGCCGATCGAGGAGACGATGGAGGCGCTGCACGAGGTGGTCAAGGCCGGCAAGTCCCGCTATCTCGGGGCCTCCTCCATGTGGGCGTGGCAGTTCGCCAAGGCGCAGCACGTGGCCGAGGCGAACGGCTGGACCCGGTTCGTGGCCATGCAGAACCACTACAACCTGCTCTATCGGGAGGAGGAGCGCGAGATGCTGCCGCTCTGCCTCGACCAGGGCGTCGGCGTGATCCCGTGGAGCCCGCTGGCCCGCGGCGCGCTCGCCCGCGCCGGCGCGCCCGCCGACACGACGAGGGCCGGCTCCGACCCGCGCATCGACTACCTGTACGAGCCGGAGAACGACCGGCAGGTGCTGGACCGGGTGGCGGAGCTGGCGCGCGAGCGCGGCCTGCCTGCCGCGCAGATCGCGCTGGCCTGGCTGCTGCACCAGCCGGCGGTCGACGCGCCGATCGTGGGCGCCACCAAGGACCGCCACGTGGACGACGCGGTGGCGGCCGTGGGGGTGTCGCTGTCGGACGAGGAGCTCTCCTTCCTGACGGAGCCGTACCGGGCGCGCGAGGTCCGCTTCTGACACGTCCGATCGGTACAAGACCGTGAGGGGGCGGCCGTCGGAGCATGGGGTCATGGCTTACGACCTTTCGACGGCCGCCTCCTTCATGGCGGGCCATGCCCGAGTTCTGGACCGGCGCCGCTTCGAGCTGATGGAGGGCGGCGGCGACGTGGCCGGCGTGCTGGCCGCGCTCGACGCGTACCGCAATCCCGACGGCGGCTACGGGTGGGGGCTGGAGCCCGACCTGCGCTCGCCCGAGAGCCAGCCGGGAGCGGCGCTGCACGCGTTCGAGGCGCTGGCGGAGATCGCGCCGCGGACCTCGCCGCGGGCGGCGGAGCTGTGCGGGTGGCTGGAGTCGGTGACGTGCGACGACGGCGGGCTGCCGTTCGCGCTGCCGCTCGGCGTGCCCGCCGCGACCGCGCCCTGGTGGTCGGGCGCCGACCCGTCGGCCTCGTCGCTGCAGATCACCAGCGTGTCGGCGGCGATGGCGCACCGGGTGGCCAGGCACGACCCGGCCGTCGCCGCGCACCCGTGGCTGCGCCGGGCCACCGACTACTGCCTGACGGCGATCGGCGCGCTGCGCGAGCCGCCCGGCGCGTACGTGCTGGCCTTCGCGGTGCGCTTCCTGGACTCGGTGTACGGGTCGCGGCCGGAAGCGGCGGGGCTGCTGACGCGGCTGGCCGCGTTCGTGCTCCCGGACGGGCGGGTGCCGGTGGAGGGCGGCACCGAGAGCGAGGCGCTGCGGCCGCTCGACTTCGCCCCGTACCCGGACAGCCGGGCGCGCGAGCTGTTCGCGCCCGAGGTGATCGAGGCGGACCTGGACCGGCTCGCGGGCGAACAGCGCGACGACGGCGGCTGGGCCGTGGACTACGCGCGCGTCTCCCCCGCGGGGGCGCTCGACTGGCGCGGCGCGATCACCGTGTGGGCGCTCACCGTCCTGCGCGGCAACGGCCGCTGAGGGATCACCCAGTCCGACCAGGGAATTCGCCAGCATCGCCATATTCCTGCTTTCTCGGCATACTTCCTCAGTGACGGGGCAGGTTCAGGCGGTGAGCAGCGGGCCCCACCGCTGCGAAGCGTCAGGACCCGTGGATTTGCTGGCTGACCACAAGGACAACCGTGATCCGAACTCTGCTCGCTGAGGACATGCATCTGGTGCGCGGAGCACTCGTGGCTTTGCTGGCGTACGAGGAGGACATCGAGGTCGTCGCGGAGGTGGACCGCGGTGATCGCGTGGTGACCACCGCCTGCGACGTCCAGCCGGACGTCGCGGTGCTCGACGTCGGGTTACCCGGCAAGGACGGCCTGGAGGCCGCGGGCGAGTTGCACGAGACGCTTCCCGACTGCGGGGTCCTGATCCTCACCGGCGTCGGCACGCCGGGGCTGCTGCGGCGGGCGCTGGACGCGCACGTGCGGGGCTTCATGGCCAAGGACGCGCAGCCCGGCCAACTGGCGGACGCGATCCGCCGGGTCGCCTGCGGTGAGCGCGTCATCGACTCGGAGATCGCCATCGCCGCGATGTCCTCCCCCGACGCGCCCCTGACCGCGCGCGAACTCGACGTGATCGGCGCCGCCGCCGAGGGGGCGTCCGTGTCGGAGATCGCGGCCTCGCTGTTCCTGTCCAAAGGAACGGTCCGCAACTACCTCCATCGCAGTACGGCCAAGCTTGGCGCGCGCAGCCGCATCGACGCCATCCGCATCGCCCGGGAGTCGGGCTGGATCTGAACGCCTGCATCTGAACGCCTTAAATCTGAACCGCCGCCCGGTCCCGGGCGGCGAACAGCCACGGACCGGCGCGGTCCGTGGCTGTTCGGCGTTCCGGCGGTGAGCGCCTGATTCGGTCAGCCCGGTTCGGTCAGCCTGGTTCGGTCAGCCCGGTTCGGTCAGGCCGGTCCGGTCGGCCACGAAGGCCAGGACGTCGGCGGCGAGCGTGATGGAACGGCTGGCCGCGCGGGCGCCGTGCCCCACGTCGGGCTCGTGCCGCAGCAGGATCGGCCGGTCCCCCGAGGTGGCGTGCTGCAGGGCCGCGCACATCTTGCGGGCGTGCAGCGGATCGACCCGCGAGTCGCCCCCCGAGACGGTGAACAGCGTCGCGGGGTAGTCCACCCCGTCGCGGACGTGGTGGTAGGGCGAGTAGGCGAGCAGCCAGGGCAGCTGCTCGGGGTCGTCGGCGGAGCCGTACTCGGCCGTCCAGGAGGCGCCCAGGCCGGAGCGTTCGTACCGGACCATGTCGAGCAGTCCCGCCGAGCAGACGACCGCGGCGAACAGGTCGGGCCGCTGGGTCAAGGCCGCGCCCACGAGCAGGCCGCCGTTGGACTCGCCCCAGACGGCCAGCCGCTCGGGCGTCGTCCACCCGTCGGCGATCAGGCGCTCCGCCGCGGCGACGAAGTCGTCGAAGACGTTCTGCTTGCGGTCCAGCATGCCGTCGCGGTGCCAGGTCTCCCCCTCCTCGCCGCCGCCGCGCAGCCCGGCGATCGCCAGCACCCCGCCCGCCTCCACCCAGGCGCGGGAGTCGGCGGCGTACCCGGGCGTCAGCGTCATGCCGAACCCGCCGTAACCGGTCAGGATCGCCGGCCTGGGGCCCTTCCGCCCGGGAAGCGCGGAGATCACCATGCGCACGAGCGTGCCGTCGGCGGAACGGTACTCCACGTGGTGGCTCTCCACCCCCGGCAGCGGCACGTGACCCGGCGCCGCGGCCCATCTGACCGCCCGGTCCGCGCGCGCGTCGTAGTGCCACACCTCGGCGGGGGTCACGGCGTCGGTATAACCGAACCACGCCTCGTGGCCGCCCCCCGGCCGGGACGTCAGCGAGGTGACGGTTCCGCTGCCGGGCAGGGGTACGGACCCCAGCAGCGCGCCGCTCGCCGCGTCGTGCACGCCGATCTCGCCGACGGCGTGGCGGGTCCTGGCGATCAGGAGCCGGTCGCCGTCGAGGACGGTGAAGGCGCCGAGCACCGCCTCCGGGTCCTCGGGGATCAGCTCCTTCCAGGCGCCGGGGGCGGCCGGGTCGGCCACGCACAGCCTGCGCCGGGGCGCCCCGTGGTCGGTCAGCAGGTAGAGCCGCCCGTCGTGGCCGACGGCCACGGCCGTGTTCGCCTCCAGCCCTTCCTGCACGACGCGCAGCTCGGGCCGGCGCGCCGAGCAGGCGGACAGGTCGGCCAGCCAGACGTCGTTGCCCGCCCTGGCACCCGTGGAGATCGTCAGCCAGCGCCCGTCGTCGATCCGCAGCCCGTACGGCACCGCGCCGCGCGTGAAGACCTCGATGTCGTCCGGCTGCCCCAGGCGGTGCAGGTAGACGCCCTGGCGGAAGCGGACGTACAGGAACGCCGCCTCGCCGGGCAGCCAGGCGACCGGGGAGTAGCGGCAGCCGCCCACCGGGCCGTCGATCACCTGGCGGGTGCCGAGGTCCATGACGTACAGGTCGGCCCGTTCGTCGCCGCGCCTGGACACCTGGTAGGCGAGCCGCCGGCCGTCCGGGTCGGGCTCCCAGTCGTCGAGCGTCGTCAGGCCGCTGGGGTCCAGCCGCATCGGATCGAGGACCACCTCGTCGTCGAGGCAGAGCACCGGATGCTCCTGCCCGGCGGACCGGGACAGGTGGAAGCGGCGCTCACCCCGCCACACCGGCGGGCTGACCATCCCCGTGACGGCCAGCTCGGCCAGGCGGTCGGTGAACCGCTCACGCAGCGGGAGCCGGGCGGCCCACTCGCTCCACAGCCGGTCCTGGGCGGTCTGCCAGGCCCAGGCCGCGGGATCGTCGGGGTCCTCCAGCCAGCGGTAGGGGTCGGCGACCTGGTGGCCGTGCAGGTTCTCGACGAGGGGCAGTCGCGTGGCCGCTGGGTATCTCATGACACGGGCTCCGGTTGCCAGTGGCCGACCAGGTCGGCGTACAGGGATGAGGTGTGGACGAGTTCGTCGTGGGTCCCGGCCTGGACCCGGCCGCCGTCCATGAGCAGGACGCGGCCGGCCCGCCGGGCCGAGGTGATCCGGTGGGCGACGACGACCAGCGTGCCGCCGCGGGCCGCGAACGCGTGCTCGACCAGAGCCTCGGCGGCGGGATCGAGGTGGCAGGTGGCCTCGTCCAGGATGATCAGGCGGGCGGGTGACAGATAGGCGCGCACCAGGGCGACGAGTTGCCGCTGCCCCGCCGACAGCGCGCCGGGGTCGAGGCGGGCGTCGTAACCGCCCACGGCCGCCACCAGGTCCGCCGCCCCCAGGGCGCGCACGGCCGCGTCGAGCTCGGCCGCCCCGGGCCCGGCACCGTCCGAGTCGCCGTCACCCGGGTCGTGGTCCGGGTCGTGGTCCGGGTCGTGGTCCGGGTCGTGGTCCGGGTCGTGGTCCGGGTCGTGGTCCGGTGGGGTGCTGAGGTAGGCGAGGTTCTCGCGCAGGGTGCCGCGGAAGACGTACGCCTCCTGCGGGATGAGCACCCGGGCGGCGGGCTCGGCGCGGTCCGCGGGAACGCCGCCGACCAGCACCTCCCCCGCGTCCGGGCGCAGCAGTCCGCTGATCAGGGAGGCCAGCGTGGACTTCCCCGCCCCGCTCGGCCCGACGACGGCCAGGTGCTCGCCCTCGGGGACGTGCAGCGAGAGGCCGTCGACGACGGGGGCGGAGTGCGGGCCGTACGCGAAGGTGACCTCGCGCAGCCGCACCTCGGCGGACGCGGGCCGCAGGCGGGTGGGACGCAGCGGCGGCGGCTGCGCGGCGGCGGTGATCCGGTCCAGTGACGCGGCGAGCTGGATCCCGCTCACCCCGAGTCCCTGCACCAGCCCGCCGAGGGCCGGCGCCAGCGACTGGGTGACGTACGCCAGCGCGCCGACGACGACCCCGGCGCCCGCGCCGCCGCTCAGCAGCCACGGCGTGCCGGCGAGGACCAGCACCACGGGCAGCCAGCCGCCGACGCCCAGCGCGGCCGTGCGGACGGCGGTCGCCCTGGCCAGGGCGCGCGCGGCGGACGCCTGGGCCTCGACGTGGGTGGCCATCCGGGCGCCCTGGCGCTCCTCCGCGCCGCACGCGACGATGTCGCGCAGCCCGCCCGCCATGGCGGTCATCTCCTCGGCGAGCCGCTCGTCGGCCAGCAGGAACTCCCGCTGCCGCCGGGTCAGGAGCGGCAGCGACGCCAGGAACAGGACCAGCCCGGCCGCGAACGGCGGCAGCACCAGCAGCGCCGCCCCCGGCGCCAGCGTGAGCAGGCCCAGGACCACGCTCACCACGGTGAAGGCGAAGCCCCGCACGGTGGTGACGACGGCGGCGAAGGCGTCCCTGGCCAGCTCGACCTGGAGGCCGACCCGGGTGACGGCGGCGCTGTCCTGGGCGGCGCCGGGCGTGGCCGCGGCGCGGCGGACCGCGCCGCCGACGACGTGGGTGAGCAGGTCGTCGCGGAACGGCTCCGCGATGGCCGCCACCGCCAGGACGATCTGGCGGGCGGCCACGGCGGCCAGCACCCAGGCCAGGCCGAGGGCCGCCAGCCAGGCCAGCCCGACGTCCACCCGGGCGGCGGCGAAGCCGTCCTCGATGGCGCGGGCGACGGCCAGGCCGATGAGGAAGGCGGGGGCCGCCTCCACCAGCGACCACAGGCAGATCCGCACCAGTTGCCCCGGCTCCCGGCGCAGCGCGCGCCACAGCAGTGCCCTCATGGCCGCTCTCCCTGGAAGACCGCCCGGTAGGCGGGGTCGCGCCACAGTTCGCGGTGCTGTCCCAGGCCGCGTACGACGCCGTCCTCCAGCCAGACGACTTGGTCGGCGCCGGCGGCCGTGGCGAGGCGGTGCGCGACGACCAGCCGGGTGCGGCCGCCGTTGGCGGCGGTGAGTGCGCGGCCCACCTCGCGTTCGGTCACGGTGTCGAGGCTGGAGGTGGCGTCGTCGAGGACCAGCAGCCGCTCGCCCTGGGCGAAGGCGCGGGCCAGGCCGAGCCGCTGGCGTTCGCCACCGGACAGCGGCGCGCCCGCGGTGGGGGTGGCGTACCCGCGCGGCAGCCGCTCGACGAACCCGTCGGCGCGCGCCGCCCTCGTGACCGCGTCGAGCTCCGCGTCGTCGGGGGCGGCGCGGCCGAGCGCTATGACGTCGGCGATCGTGTCGCCGACCAGTACGGGACGTTCGAAGGCGTAGCCGACGGCGCGTCTCAGCTCGTCGTGGCTCAGTTCGGGCAGCGGGACCCCGTCGAGCAGGACCGTGCCGCTGTCGGGGTCGGCCAGCCGGGCGGCGAACGCCGCGAGCAGCGACTTGCCGGACCCGGACCGTCCCACGACGGCCGTGACCGAACCGCCGGGGACCACCAGTTCGGGCACGCGCAGGTCGGCGCCGGTCACGTCGCGGAACTCGACGGTGCCCGTCCCCGGTGGCAGGGATCGGGTCCCGTGGCGGGGCCGGGCCACGGCGAGCACCTCGGCCACCCGCCCGGCCGCCGACCGTGCCCTGGCCAGGCCGCCGACGAAGCCGAGGGCGCCGCTGAGCGCGGCTCCGAGGACCGCGTACCTGGCGGCCGCGTACAGCTCGCCCACCGTGAGGTCGCCGGCGGCGAGCATGAAGCCGCCGACCGCCAGCACGGCCACCTCGACCAGCGGCACCACGAGCCCGGCGCGGACCCCGGCCGTGGCGTTGGCCCGCCACAGCAGCAGCCCGTGGCGCCGCAGCCGGGGCAGCGGCCGCAGCACCCGCCGGGCCTCGCGCTCGGCGGTTCCGGCGGCGGCGATGGTGCGCGCCCCGTCGAGCGCCTCGACGAGGCCGGCGGCCAGTTCGCCCTGCGCCTCCTGGTAGCCGCCCGCGATCGTGGTGGTGGAGCGCAGGAACGTGTTCAGCACAAGCAGGATGAGGACGATGCCGGCGAACAGGGTCAGGGTGAGCACGGGCGCGATGAGGGTCAGCGCCACCAGCGCGCCGACGGTGGGCACCAGCAGCGCGAGCGCCCCCGTCACCGACTCGGGGGCCCGCCCGACCTCTTCGGTGTTGAGCCCGGCGCGGGTGACGATCTCGCCCTCGGGAAAGCGCCGGGTGACGGCGGGGCCGGCGCCGAGCACGTGGCGCAGCACGCCCAGACGCAGCCGGGCGGCGGCGCAGGCTCCGCTCGCGCCCGCGGCCCACACGCCGAGGCTCTCGCAGAGCATCACGCAGGCGACGATCGCCGCGCAGCCGGTCAGCCACCGGACGGCCGCGGGGTCGGCCGCGACGAACGCGTCGACGGTCCGGCCCGCCACGTACGGCAGGGCCAGCTCGGCGGCGGCGCCTCCGACGGCGGTGGCCACCAGGAGCGCGGTCCACGGCCCGTTGCGCCGTACCGCTTGCGTGACCAGCCGGTCTCCGGCGAGCACCCCGGGGCCTCCTCGGGTCAAAGTCGGAGATCCCCGCGCCGTCCTCGTGGGGCGGCGCGGGGATCGGTACTACGGATCAGTGGCAGAGCGCGACACTGAGGTTGCTGGGCTTGCCGGAGTTGCATCCGAGCACCGTGAGCGTGCTGCCGCCGCTCGCGACGTCGCTGCTGGCCGGGGTCTCGAGGCCCTGAAGGTCGAGGAGTACCATGGTCTTACACCTCCTTCTGAAGGTCGTAGGTGACAGGCCGCACTGCGGATGCGGCCTCGAGGAACGGCAGGTGTCCCGGCTCTTCGCCCAGAACCGTGTGCAGGGCGAACAGGACACCTGCCGAACCAGTCGAGAAATCCATGGAGAGCCGTAGCAGTTGGTCGCCCGGGAAGGCCAGGCCACCTCCGTACGGCAGTGCGTGCCAGCGCAGCCCCTTGACGTGGGCTTCCAGCACCTGAGCGGTGTCCGGCTCCGCCGGCACCCCGGCCAGCGCGGCGATGATGCCGGCGCGGCCGGTGAACAGGCCCGGCTGCACGAAGAACCCGGAGCGGGCCGCCTTGAGCAGGTCCGCGAGCGCGGCGGCGAGCGCCGGGTCGTCGCGGTGGGAAAGATAGCGGGCGAGCACCAGCGCGATGCCCGCAGAGCCCTCGTCCACGTACGGCAGCAGCCGCCAGCCCTGGTTCACCTGGAGCGAGCCGTCCTGGGCCTCCCGGCACCTGCGCAGGTCCTGCTGGAGCGCGGTCCGCGCCAGGTCGAGCAGCG
Source organism: Nonomuraea corallina (assembly GCF_027620315.1). Classification (GTDB taxonomy): domain Bacteria; phylum Actinomycetota; class Actinomycetes; order Streptosporangiales; family Streptosporangiaceae; genus Nonomuraea; species Nonomuraea corallina. The sequence goes on from NZ_JAPNNL010000016.1 coordinate 32,134, forward strand.
ACGGGTCGCCGGTGTGCTCGTACGCGTGCAGGAAGAGCAGGGCGGGGCCGCTGGAGCCGTACATGAGCCCGGCCCGCGGGTTGGTGCCGCCGCTGACCTCGGGAACGTCGTCGGGACCGCCGAGCCGGTCGGCGCAGATGTCGACCGCGCGCAGGCCGGCCTTGGTGAGCTCGGGCTCGCCGAGGTGCAGCAGGTTCAGCCCGATCCCGGCCAGTCCGGTGTGGAGCGCGGACTCCAGCCCTTCCCACTTCTCGCGCAGGCAGATGTCCACCACGTCCAGGGCGTCCTGCCGGTAGCCGAGCCGGTCCAGCACGTAGGCGATGCCGTGCAGTCCGTCGTACAGCCCGAGGCCCGATCCGGGGATCGGACGCCGTGCCCGCTCGCGCAGCCAGTCGTCGTACTCGGGGAAGCGTCCGGCGCCGGTGACCGCCAGCGCGTACAGGACGCCGGCCGCGCCGTGGGCGAGGTTCAGGCCGCCGCCGGGGCGGAACTGCGCCACGTCGCCGGGGAACAGCCGGTCGTCGCGATCCGATGTCGCCGCGGCCGTGATGGCGCGGCGGAGCGCGTCACGCAGGTCCGGCCAGGGCGCGGAGCCGGGCATGGGCGGGTCCTCCGCCCCTGTCTCCTCCGCCCTCGTCCGGCCGCTGTCTGTCCGGCCGCCGTCGGTCGAGGCGGGCTCGGAGGGGGCGGGCTCGGAGGGGGCGGGCCTGGACGGGGCGCTGCCCATGATGGTGGCGGCGGCCTTCCTGGCCATGTCGCCCGTGCCCGGGAAGGTCTCCGCGACCAGCTCGCCGAGCTGCGCGACCTTCTTGGGAGAGAGCGGGAGCATGATCGTGCACTGGGGCGCGAACAGGCCCAGCCGCAGGCACGCCATCGCGTACCTGTCGACGTCGGCCCCCTGCCGGTCGGGCGGCGCCACGAACGCCGGGTGAGCCAGCGCGGCCCGCGCCCCGTCGTCGGTCAGCGTGGCGACCTCGTAGTCGATGAGCACCACGCGCCCGTCCTCGGTCAGCAGGATGTTGTCCGGGTGCAGGTCGCCGAAGACGACGCCGCGCTCGTGCAGCGCCTCGATGGCCGCCTCCACCTGGTCGAGGGTGTCGAGCGCCCAGCGCGTGTAGGTGTCCAGGTCCTCGGCGTCGCAGGTCGCGCGGGTGAGCGGGTAGCGGTGCACCAGGCGCCGCTGCAGCGGGGTGCCGTCGACGAACTCCTGCACGAGGAAGTGGTGCTCGCCGACGGTGAAGTGGTCGCGCAGCTGGGGCGCCACGCCGAGGCCGGCCAGGCGCTCCAGGATGGCGCGCTCGTGCGCCAGCCGCGTCACCGCGTCCCTGCCGAGCGCGTCGAGGCCGGCGTGCGGCCTCGCCTCCTTCAGCACCACCTGGTCGCCGGTGTGCAGGTGCCGGGCGAGGTAGACGCCTCCGCCGTTGGAGAAGTGCAGCACCCGGTCGATCTCGTACGGCAGGTCGCTCATGGTGACGGCGTTGCGCGCGGCCAGGTGCGGCTTGAGGAACTCGGGCAGCGTCGTCCACGGCGGCACGGAGAAGATGGCGCCGCGCACGTCGGGGACGAGTGTTCCGTCGCCGTCCTCGACGGCCAGCACCCGCTCGCCGCCGGACAGGCAGTGCCGCTCCGCGAAACCGCCGTACCTGACGAACAGCGGGCCTTTTCCGTAGCGCAGGTCGCTGAGGATGTAGGGGCCCTGGACGTCGCGCAGCAGCTCGTCCAGTTCTTTCAGGACGAGTTCGAGCTGCGCCTCGTCCCTCGGATAGATCGTGATCAGTTTACCGCTGGAAGCGCGCGAGGCGGCCTTGGAATTCACCATGACCAGAACCGCGGGCCCCCGCAGGAACTTGAAGGGGATCATCCGGGGAATGCAGTAGTCATAAACTGCGGCAATCGCCTTCTCGGCGTCGTCGAGCCGGGCGGAAACGTGAATCTTCCATCCCTGCGCCGGCATCGGCGGCTCGTTGCCGGGAGCGTAGTAACACCAGGTCTCGGTGGTCTCGGATGACCAGCCGGCCGGCGCCGGGCGGTGCAGAATGGAGAAACCAGCATCGGCGGCCGTGCTGTGCTCAAGCGTGTCATAAAAATGACGATCCGCGAGGCAGTACAGCTCATACTGGTCCATCACGCGCCTTCCCGAAGAGGTCTACGCAAGAAGAATGGCGGCGCGCCGATATTTAGTCCAGATAACACGGGACACCACTACGGGGTGTCGAACACACTGCCCTATGTGCGTTTCGCACAAATGGTTTCGGTAGAACGGCAACAGTCATTTCCCGGCCGCGCCTGAAGGGCTCTGTGACCAGGGAGAAGGATCGGGGCGGCGCTCGTCACGCTCGCCTGCGGGCGCGGGTCGCGTCCGGCCGGCGGGGGCGTCGTCCCGGCCCCGCCGCGCCTCGGCGCGCCCTCAGTTGCTGCGCGGGATGCGGATCTGGAAGAGGAAGCTGCCGCCGCGTAAGGTCGTCGTCTCCAGCGCGCCGCCGAGCACCGCGATGCGTTCGGTCAGGTTGATCAGCCCCTGCCCGCCGTCCTTCGGGTAATAGGGCTGGAGGACTCCGTCGTTCCTGATCGACAGGCTCACGAGCCGGTCCTGTTCGAGCAGCTGGATCGCGCACTCGCGGGCGGTGGCGTGCCGCAGCACGTTGGTCACGCCCTCGCGCAGCGCGTGGGTGAGCGCCTCGCCCACCTCGCGTGACAGGTCGCGGCACGAGACCCGCATCTGGCAGCGGATCCCCACCGACTCCAGCAGGGCCCGCGCCGAGCTCAGCTCGTTCTCCAGCGAGGAGCGCTGCTCGCCGTGGGCGACGGCGCGCACGTCGGAGGCCAGGGCGCGCAGCAGCGCCAGCGTCTCGTCCAGTTCCTGTTCGGCCTTCTCGTCGTGCTCGTGCACGAGCCGCTGGACGAGTTGCGCCTTCAGGACCAGGACGGTGAGCCGATGGCCGACCAGGTCGTGCAGGTCCCTGGTGAAGCGGCGGCGTTCCTGGACCACCGCGCGATGGATCACGTCACTGCGCGTGGCCGACAGGCGGTGGGCCTGCCCGGCCAGGCTGACCAGGGTGAACTCCACCAGGCCGAGCAGCGGCGCGGTGACGGCCCAGCCGACGTCGCTCAGCGCCCCTGAGGGGGTCGCGAGGAACACCGGCCCGCAGACCAGGGACAGGAGAGCCAGGGCGAACGACCGCATCTGGTGGGCCGCCAGCAGCAGGGCCCCGGACAGCAGCGCCGACACCGGGATCCAGGTCGCTCCGACGAACGTCCACGGCAGGTAGGTCAGCCACGCCTGGATCGCGATCAGCCACCATCCGACGCCCTTGCGGGTGAGGATGCCCAGCACGAACCGGGCGTGCACCGCAAGGAGAACGAGCAGGACCGCCGAGCCCTCAAGGAGGTATCCGGTGTCCGCCAGCCCCCGGTGAACCGGCACCGTCAACGCCGGCACCCCGGCCATCAGGCCGAGGGTGCCCAGCATGAGCGGCGAGGAAGGCACCGTGGCCAGGGAACGCGATCGGCGCGCGAACCAGCTATCTGTTCCGTCCACCCGTCCCCCCGCAATTGCCTCGGTCATACCGGACGCGTCCCATCGCGAAAGCCTAATGCCCGACTCACCCTTCCAATCGACCCGATCGTTCTGCCCCTGTAAAGCACGTGACGGACATTCGACACGGCCCCGTTACCGTGATCAGAACATTTCAGGACATATAGATACCTGCCAGGGCTACATGGGATTGGGTGAAAGTTCCTCGCGTCTGTCTCGAATGGCAGGCGATCGGACCAAGTGTCACCCCAGGGCGGCCGCGGTGCCCGGCCACCGCGACACGGACGGACCCGCCGCACGGCCTGCTCGCGGGCGAGGAGATGTTCCGCCGTCGCCGCGGGAGCGCGTGTCCTGCCCGGTCTCTCCGTCCGTCAGGCCGCACGCCGCCGGCCGTGGTGGCCGCCGGCGGCATGGCGTTCGGGACCGGGAGCGGCCTTTCTCGCCGACGTGCGCCGGCCTTCCTTCTCATTCTTCGTACGGCCTCATGACGCGCCTGCGCCCGGCATGGACACCGGGTCCGCGCGAAGCCGCCGACCGATAACACGGTATTCGGTGGGCCTATTTCATGAGCTGGGACTTCTCACGCAATAGTCACCCTAATGCCAGAACTTATCCACATATGTGACAGCGTCGCCCAGCATGTCGCAGCTCTTTCGTGAAAGCCCTTAAGCATCCGCATACCGGAATAACGGCCCGCCGAATAAGCCGGTCGCCTATGCGCACGAACGGCCGGTGCCGCCGGGAGCGAGGCGGCCGGTGTGGCCGGGAAGTGTCGGTGCCGCCTTCTAAGCTGTGCGCATGGCACGGGCAAACGAGGAGGCGGCCGCCGCCCTCCAGGAGTACGCGGAGCTGTTCGCGCTGACCGGCGGCGACGCCTTCCGGGTGCGGAGCTACCAGAAGGCCGCCAAGGCGATCGCGGGCTTCCCCGAGGACATCGCCACGGTCGAGGTGCGCAGCGTGCCCGGGGTGGGCGAGGCGATCGCGAAGAAGATGGAGGAGTTCCTGCGGCGCGGGAGCTTCCGCCAGCTCGACGACCTGCGCGGCCGGGTGCCGGAGGGGGTGCGGCGGCTGACCCGGGTGCCGACGCTGGGCCCGAAGACGGCGATCATGCTCTACGAGGAGTTCGGCATCGACTCGCCCGACGCCCTCGGCGAGGCGATCACCGCCGGCCGCCTCGACGGGGTCAAGGGGCTCGGCCCGAAGACGCTGGCCAACCTGCAGAAGGGCATCGAGCAGCTGGAGCAGTCCGGCCGCCGGGTCCACATCGGCGTCGCCATGGCCCTGGCCGAGCAGGTGATGGCCTCCCTGGAGGCCGAGCGCATCGCGTACGCGGGGTCGCTGCGCCGGATGCGCGACACGATCGGCGACATCGACATCCTGGCCGTGGCGCCCGAGTCGATCATGTCGGAGTTCCGCGCCCAGCCGTACGTCGCCGAGGTGATCGCCGCGGGCGAGAAGAAGACGTCCGTCCGCACCACCTCGGGCATGCAGGTCGACCTGCGCGTGGTGCCCGCGGAGTCGTGGGGCGCGGCGATGCAGTACTTCACCGGCTCCAAGGAGCACAACGTCGCCATCCGGGAGATGGCGGTCAAGAAGGGCTGGAAGCTCTCCGAGTACGGCCTGTTCGAGGGCGAGCGCGTGATCGCCACGGAGTCCGAGGAGGAGATCTACGCGGCGCTCGGCATGCAGTACGTACCGCCGCCGATGCGCGAGGACGGCGGCGAGGTGAAGGCGGCGCTGGCCGGCGAGCTGCCCGTCCTGGTGGAGCTGTCCGACCTGCGCGGCGACCTCCACACCCACACCGATCTCACCGACGGCATCGCCTCGCTGGAGGACATGGTGGCGGCGGGCGCCGCCCTGGGCTACTCCTACTACGCGGTCACCGACCACGCGCCCGACCTGGCGATGCAGCGGATGACCCTCGACAAGGCGCTGGAGCAGCGCGGGCGGGTGGCCGAGCTGCAGAAGCGCCACCCCGGCATGCGGCTGCTGCACGGCACCGAGCTCAACATCGCCCCCGACGGCTCGGTCGACTGGCCGGGCGAGGTCCTCCGGGGCTTCGACGTGTGCGTGGCCTCGGTCCACTCCCACTTCACGATGAGCCGCGACGAGATGACCCGCCGCTTCATCGCCGCCTGCGAGAACCCGTACGTCGACATCATCGGCCACCCGACCACCCGCAAGATCGGCAAGCGCGGCATGGTCGACGCCGACTGGGACGCCGTCTTCCGCGCCGCGGCCCGCACGGGCACCGCGATGGAGATCGACTCCTACCCCGACCGCTCCGACCTGCCGTCCGACCTGGTCCGGCTGGCCAAGCACCACGGGGTCAAGTTCTCGATCGACAGCGACTCCCACGCGATCCCCCACCTGGCGCACCAGCGGTTCGGCGTCGGCATCGCGCAGCGGGCGTGGCTGACGAGCGACGACGTCATCAACACCTGGCCGCTGGACCGGCTGCTGACGTTCCTGGGACGCTGACCTCGGCCCGCCCTCGGGCCGGTCAGCTTCCGGGTAAAGGGCGGCGCGCCTGCGTGACATCCGGCGGCCGGGTGCGGTGACGGGAGCCTTTTCCGTCATGGTTTTCGGGGGGCCTTGTCGTGATGCTGCAGAAATCGGATTATCTACCGGTCTAGAACCGTTCACCTGCCGGTGATCGGGGTATGTCCCGGTGGTATCCGGCTGGAACGATCCACCTGCCGGCTCCCCTCATACGCCTGTAGTGACATATCCGGGAGGTGAAGGCGGTTGAGGGGGACCTTGGGCGCGATCGTCAAACCGCTGCCCGCCCACCTGTTCATCCGGCATGCCGCCGACGCCGAGCACGGCTGGGACAGCGGCGATCCTCCGGCGGGCGCGTTCGGCCCGGACGCCGGAGCGGAGTTCCTCCCGGACGACACCTCAGGGCACGCGGCGGACGCGGCCCGGGCCGGAGCCGGGCACATGACGGGTGACGCGGCGTCGGCCGACGACGCCGGGCACGCGATGGATGACGTGGCCGGGGGCGCCGCCGGCGAGGGGACGCTCGGGAGCGGGAACGCCGAGATGCGCTGGGAGAGCATGGCCGGGCAGGGCTACCACACGCCCACCGACCGGTTCTTCGTGCGCCACCACACCTTCACGCCACTGATCGACGCGGCGACGTGGCGGCTGCGGGTGGAGGGCCACGGGGTGCGGCGGCGGGCCGAGTTCGGCTACGACGAACTGCTCGCCATGCCGGCCCGCACCGTCGACGCCGCCATCGAGTGCGCGGGCAACGGCCGGCGCTTCTACGCGACCCAGCAGGGCATGGCCGCCCCCGGGACGCAGTGGGGGCTCGGCGCCATCGGGGTGGCCCGGTGGCGCGGCGTGCCGCTGAGCGAGGTGCTGCGCGAGGCGGGGGTGCGCGACGAGGCGGTGGACGTGGTGGCGGCGGGCCTGGACGCACCCTTCGAACGGTACGGGCGGGTACGCCGCCCGCTGCCCGTGTGGAAAGCCATGGACGACGTGCTGGTGGCCTACGAGATGAATGGTGAGCCGCTTTTGCCGGACCATGGTTTTCCGGCCCGGCTGGTGGTTCCCGGCTGGGCCGGAATCGCGTCGATCAAATGGCTCGGCGAAATCGAGGTCTGCACGACCGCCGCATTCACGCCGTGGAACACCGTCTTTTATCGCGGCGTGATCCGGCAGCCGGTGAAGAGCGCTTTCGAACTCGCCTGGGACGCCCGGCTGCCCGTCGGCGAGCCGGTGGTGCTGCGCGGGCGGTCATGGTCGGGCCGGGGGCGGATCGTCCGGGTGCAGGTCAGCTTCGACGGCGGTTGGAGCTGGCACGACGCCGATCATCGGGGGCAGCACCTGGTCGGGGCGTGGTTGCCGTGGCATGTGACGTGGGTGCCCGAGCACCGCGGGCCGCAGGTGCTCATGGCCCGCGCGACCGACGAGTCGGGCATCACGCAGCCGCTCGTCACCGCCTGGCATCCGGCCGGCTATCACTTCGACGCGGTCGTGCACCATCCCATTCACGGGGTGCGTGGTTAGAGAAATGTCACGCGTCTCGACTGAGCCGGGTAATCGCGCACGGCCCGCGCAGGCCGTGAAATTCATCTGGAAGACTCGCGCAGAAACGTCAGGGAAATGCCTTCGTGCCATGCTGACCACGTCCCAGGGAAGGGAGAGCAGATGCGCCAGCTGACCGCGCTCGACGCGCAGTTCCTCAACGTCGAGTCCGCGACCACCGCCGCGCACGTGGCGGGCCTGGCGATCCTCGACGCCAGCGACGGCCGTCTGGACCGTCAGGCGCTCGCCGAGCTCCTCATGGAGCGCCTGCATCTGGCGCCCGCGTTCACGCTGCGGCTGGTGGAGGTGCCGCTGGGCCTCGACCGCCCGTACTGGGCCGGCGACCCGGAGTTCGACATCGACAACCACCTGTTCGAGCTGACGCTGCCCGCGCCCGGCGGCGAGCGGCAGCTGGCGGAGGCGGTGGCGAAGATCCACGCCCGCCGGCTGGACCGGTCGCGCCCGCTGTGGGAGATGCATCTGATCCACGGGCTGGCCGGCGGGAAGGCCGGCGTCTACACGAAGGTCCACCACGCGGCGATCGACGGCGTCTCGGGCGCGGAGACGCTCGCCGCCCTTCTCGACCTGGCTCCCGGGGCCGGTCCTCGCGCCGTCGCGTGCAAGACCCAACCGGCCGCCGGGCCGGTCCAGGGCGACGGGGTGGTGCGGGAGCTGCCCACCGCCAAGGGAGGGACCGGCGTCGCGAAGACCCGCAAGGCGCGGGAGGCACGGGAGGTTCCAGGGCTGTTCGACATGCTGACGGGGGCGGCCGTCGCCGGGGTGACGCACCCCGCGCGGGCGCTGCGGTCCATCGTGCGGGCGGCCGGGGACCTGGACGCCATCCCGCTGGCGGCGAACGTGCCGGGATCGCGGCTGATCGCCAGGGCCGCCCGGATGGCGGTGGGCGACGCGCGCGAGCGGCCGCCGCTGCCCGGCCTGGCGGCGCCGCGCACCCCGTTCAACGGGCCGATCAGCCCGCGGCGTCACCTGGCGTTCGGGTCGGTGTCCTGGAAGGACGTCAAGAACGTCGCCAGGGCCAACGGCATGAGCGGCAACGACGTGGTCATGGCGCTGTGCACGACCGCGCTGCGGTCCTGGCTGATGGAGCGCGACGCGCTGCCCGACGAACCGCTGATCGCCGCCGTGCCCGTGGCGCTGCGCCCGGCCCGCGCGCAGGAGCGCGTCGGCAACCAGATCTCCGCCATGGTCGCCCCCCTGCCGACGGACACGGCCGATCCTCAGGAGCGGCTGCGGCTGGTCGGCAAGACGATGAACGCCGCCAAGCGCCGCTTCGCGCTGGCCCCCGCGAGCTGGCTGGGCGAGCTGTGCGCGCTGCTTCCCGCCCCGGTCACCGGTCTCGTCACGCCGGCGATCTTCCGGCTGGCCTCGGTGGCCTGCCCGCCGGTCAACCTGATCATCAGCAACGTGCCGGGCCCGCAGTTCCCGCTCTACCTGTGCGGGAGCCGGGTGCTGTCCTACTACCCGATGTCGGTGCTCAGCGACGCGACCGGCGGGGTGAACATCACCTGTTTCTCCTACGACGGCATGCTCGACTTCGGCGTCGTCGCCTGCCCGGAGCGGATGGACGACGTGTGGGGTCTGCTCGACCACCTGCGGCGGGCGCTGGACGAGCTGGTGGACAAGCCGGACGAGTACCGGGAGGCGGCGGCGGAGGTCCTGCCGGGCTGAGCGCCGCCGCCACGGGCGCGGAGCTGTCGCGGTGGTGCCTCCTGAGGCGGTGGTGACGGCGTACGGATAATGGCCTGATGAGATCGATAGGAACCACAGATCTGTCCGTCCACCCCCTCGCGCTGGGCACGAACGTGTTCGGCTGGACCGCCGACAAGGAAGCGTCCTTCGCGGTGCTCGACGCCTACGTCGAGGCGGGCGGCAACTTCATCGACACCGCCGACGTCTATCCGTACTGGGCCACGGGCGAGTCCTCCTCCGAGTTGATCATCGGCGAGTGGATGGAGAGCCGGGGCAACCGCGACCGCCTCGTGCTGGCCACCAAGGTCGGCATGCTGGAAGGGCTCAAAGGGCTGGCCCCGCAGACGATCAGGACGGCGGTGGAGGCGTCGCTGCGCCGGTTGCGCACCGACCGCGTCGATCTCTACTGGGCGCACGTCGACGACCGCGACACGCCGCTGGAGGAGACGCTGGGCACGTTCGGCGAGCTGATCGGCGAGGGGAAGGTGCGCCACATCGGCGCGTCCAACCACGGCCCCGCCCGGCTGGCCGAGGCGCTGAGGGTGTCCGACGAGAACGGGCTGCCCCGGTACGTGGCGCTGCAGCAGCCGTACAACCTGGTCGAGCGGGCGTACGAGGGAGAGCTGCGGGACGTGGTCGCCAGGGAGGGGCTGTCGAGCACTCCCTACTGGGGGCTGGCGCGGGGGTTCCTGACCGGGAAGTACGCGGGCGGGGCGGCGGTCGACAGCCCGCGCGCGGGGTCGGCCGCCCACTACCTGAAGACGGAGCACGGGCGCAGGGCGTCGGAGGCGCTGGCCAAGGTGGCGGCCGCGCGGCAGGCGGAGCAGGCGACGGTGGCGCTGGCGTGGCTGGCCGCACAGCCGACGGTGGCCGCGCCGATCGCCAGCGCGCGCAACGTGGAGCAGTTGGGGCCGCTGCTGGCCGCGGCCGAGCTGGAGCTGACTCCGGAGGAGCTGCGCGTGCTCGACGAGGCGTCCCGGCCGTAACCGCGGGCGCGTCAGTGGATGCCGGCGCGTCAGTGGATGCGGTCGATCAGGGAGCCGCAGAGGGCGCGCAGGTCGGCGGCGTCCGGCAGGCAGGCGTCCATGGTGTCCAGCGCGGACGAGAGGTAGTGGTCCGCCAGAGCCTCCGCTTCGGCGCGTCCGCCGGCCTCCTCGACGAGGCGGGCGGCATGCCTGACCGCCTCGTCGTCCGCGGCGCCCGCGGCGAGGAGTGCGGCGAGGTCGCGGGCGGCGGCGCCGTCGGTGGCGAGGGCGGCGAGCACCGGATAGGTCTTCTTGCCGCGCCGCAGGTCGCTGTCGGCGGGTTTGCCGGTGACGGTGGGGTCGCCCCAGATGCCGAGGATGTCGTCGGCGAGCTGGAAGGCGACGCCGAGCTCACGGCCCATCCGCCACATACGCGGGGCCAGCTCCGCCCCGCCGCCGAGGACGACGCCGGTGGCCGCGGCGGCGCCGAGCAGGCCGCCGGTCTTGCCCAGGGTCATCTCGGTGTACTCGTCGACGGTCACGGCGCCGGGGCCGCGCCACGGCCGGTCCTCGAAGGCCATGTCGGCGGTCTGGCCCTGGACGAGTTCCATGAGGGCCGACGACAGGTAGGGCATGGCCTCGGCGGAGCCGGCGAGCTGGGCGACGGCGAGCGCCAGGAGCGCGTCGCCGGCCAGCAGCGCGGGGCCGGTGCCGTACGCCTTCCACAGGGCCGGGCGGTGCCTGCGCCGCTCGTCGAGGTCGATGATGTCGTCGTGGACGAGGGAGAAGGCGTGCACCAGCTCGACCGCGACGGCCGCCGGCACCGCCGACGCGGCGTCCGCGCCCGCGGCCTCGGCGCAGAGCAGGGCGATGGCCGGCCGCACGCTCTTGCCCACGTTGCCCTCGTACGGCCGTCCGTGGGCGTCGGCCCAGCCGAGGGTGAACGACGCCATCCTGGCGCTCCACGGGTGCAGGGCCGACACCGCCTCGCGCAGGGCGGGCTCGAAGAGACGCCGGCAACGAACGATCACCTCATCGGCCGGTGGGATGTCCCACTCAGCGGCATCCACGGCTCACCTCCCACTCGATCTTGAATCTACAGGCAAGATCATGTGATACTCCATCCTAGATTTGGCTTTTGTGGGCAAATGTCCCCTCTGCTGGGGCAGCGTGATGCGGGCTTGGAGGCACGACCGTGGCGACCAGCGCCTCCCCCATCCGGACCCTTCCGTTCCTCAGCAGGCTCACCAAGCACCACCGGATCCCCGTCCACGCCCTGGAGGAGGCCTCCGAACAGGCGGGAGGCGAGCTCGTCCGGCTCAACATGGGTCCGTTCCGCCCGTACCTGGTGACCCATCCCGACCACGTCCAGCACGTGCTGGTCCAGAACCAGTCCAACTTCGTCCGCGAGGGCATGTTCTGGGAGCCCCTCGCGCCGCTGCTCGGCGAGGGCATCCTGTCGGACGGCGCGACGTGGGCCGAGAGCCGGCGGATCCTGCAGCCGCTCTTCACGGCCCGGTACGTCAACGCGCTGGCCGAGCAGATGGGGGTGATCATCAACGAGCTGATCGACGAGACGATCACCCCGGGCCGGCCGTTCGACATCTCTCGGGGCATCTCGGCCATCGTGCACCCGACGATCGTCCGGCTGTTCTTCGGCTCGAAGATCTCCGTGGCGGACATCGCCCGGCTGGTGCCGGCCTACGACGTCGCGGTCACCGCCAAGGCCATGCGGCTGGTGATGCCGTTCGTGCCGGAGGGTGTGCCGATGCCGGGCGACAGGGCGTTCCGGCGCGCGATCAAGGCCATCGACGCGGTCGTGTACCCCCGGATCCGGGAGGCCAGGGAGCGCGCGCGGCAGGGCCTGGACCAGGACAGCGTGGACGTCGTCGCGCGCCTGGTCAAGGCACGCGAGGACGTCCCGGGCGAGGAGGGCGAGCGCCGGATCAGGGACGACCTGGTGGCCATGCACGGCGCCTCCACCGAGACCTCCGCCACGGCGCTGACCTGGGTGTGGCCGATCCTCGACGCCCACCCGGGGGTCGCCGCCAAGGTGTACGAGGAGATCGACCGGGTGGTGGGCGCCGACCCGGTGAGCACCGAGCACCTGCCGCACCTGCCGTACCTGAAGATGTTCGTCAGCGAGCTGCTGCGCTGCTACCCGCCGGGCTGGATCCTGCCGCGCAAGGCCGTGGCGCCGGACGTGATCGGCGGGGTCGAGATCGAGGCCGGGTCCACCGTGCTGCTCAGCCCGTACCTGACCCACCGGCTGACGGAGTTCTGGGACGCGCCGTCGGTGTTCGACCCGGAGAGGTTCGCGCCGGGGCGGGAGTCGGGGCGGCACCGGTACGCCTACTGGCCGTTCGGCGCGGGCCCGCACGTCTGCCTGGGGCAGCACCTGTTCATGATGGAGGCGCCGCTGCTGATCGCCGGCATCCTCCGCAAGTACCGGCCGGTGGTGCACATCGACCGTCCGGTGACCCCGCGCCTGGCCTCCTCGCTGCGCCCGCCGCCCGGCCTGACCATGACCCTCGTCCCGGCAGGGCGCTCGTGAACGATGCCGGCGCGCTGGCCGCCGCCGGGCGGACGTGCGCGCTCGCGGTGAGCGCCGGGCGGGACCTGGAGCGGTGGGCGGCGGGGTACGAGGGCCTGTTCCCGCGTGAGTCGTTCGACTCCGGCCTCTACGGGTCGCTGGCGCTGGCCGGCGCGTTCGGCTCGCCGTGGGCGGAGCCGGCCGCGCTGCGCGGGGTCAACCGGGCGTCGCTGCTGGTGTTCGCGGTGGACCGGCTGTTCGACGAGGAGGCGGCCACCCACGACGCCGTGACGGCGCTGCGCGCGACCTGTGCGGCGGCCGGGGCCGGGCTCGCGGCCGGGTCCGCGGTCCCGTCCCACGCGCTCGCCGCCCGCTGCCTGTCCGACCTGCGCGCCGAGCTGGCCGCCGCGCCCGCGTTCGCCGCGCTGGAGGCGGACTGGCGGGACCGGCTGGAGCTCATGCTCGGGGCGATGGCCCGCGAGTGGGAGTGGAGCCGGGGCCGGGACAGGCCCGGCCTGGAGGAGTACCTGGCCAACGCCGGCAGCAGCGGCGCCCTGTTCATCGCCGTCTCCCACTGGATCTACACCGGCGCGGTCACCGCCCCCGGCGACCTGGCACGGCTGCGGGCCGCCGGCGAGACGACCCAGCGCTACCTGCGGCTGCTCAACGACCTGGCCACGCACCGCAGGGAGTCGGCGTCCGGCGACGTCAACGCCCTCACCCTGGGCCTGACGGCGGACGAGGTGAACGCGCGCGCGGCCGAGCTGTCGCGCGAGGCCGCCGCGCTGATAGAGCCGCTGCGCGACGACCTCCCGCGGGCCGCCGAGTACCTCTGGTGGCAGCTCCACTACAGCGCGGGCTTCTACGGGCTGTCCGATTTCTGGGCTTCGAGGCAATCATGACCACTGACATCGCCCGCCGCGCCGCCGACCTCGTCACCGGCCTCATGACCATGCCGTGGGGCCAGGTGTCCCCTTCGGTGTACGAGACGGGACGGCTGGTCACGCTGGCCCCCTGGCTCGCCGGTCATCGGGAGCGGATCGCGTTCCTGCTGGCCGAGCAGAGCGCGGACGGCTCCTGGGGTCAGCCGGGCGGGTATCGGCTCGTACCGACGCTGAGCGCCACGGAGGCGCTGATGAGCGCGGCGTGGGACGCCGGCGACGAGGTGCTGCGGGCCGCGAAGGCGGGGCTGGAGGCGTCGCGGCGCATGCTCGCCGAGCGGCCCGAGCTGCCGGACACCCCGGCCATCGACCTCATCGTGCCCTCGCTGGTGGCGCTCATCGACGCGCACGGCATGGGCGAGCCGCTGGAGTGTCCGCCCGGGCTGGACGGCTCGCGGCTGGGGCTGCTCAGGCGGCTGCTGGAGTCGGGCGGCAACCCGCCGCAGAAGGTGCTGCACGTGCTGGAGGCCGTGCTCCCCCCGCGGACGGCGCTCCCCCCGCGGACGGCACTCCCCCCGCAGACGGCGCCGGACGAGTGGGCGGACGCGGTGCGGCCGACGCCGATCGGCACGGTCGGCGCGTCGCCGGCGGCCACGGCCGCGTGGCTCGGCCGCTCCGCGCCGCCCGACCCGGCGGATCCGGCCCGGCATCACCTGGAGGCGGTGGTCAAGCGGTTCGGCGGGCCGGTGCCGGTCGGCCTGCCGATCACGGTCTTCGAGCGCGGCTGGGTGCTGAGCTGGCTGGCCAGGGCGGGCGTCCCTGTCGAGGCGCCGCCGGAGATGATCGCCGACCTGCGAGCGGCGATCACCCCGGAGGGCACGCCGGCCGGGGCCGGGCTGCCGGCCGACGCGGACACCACCAGCGTCGTCCTCTACGCGCTGGCCATGCTGGAGGCGCCCTGCGACCCGGCCCCGCTGCTGCGGTTCGACGCGGGCACGCACTTCTGCACCTGGCAGGGCGAGGACGGCTTCTCGCCCAGCGTCAACGCCCACGTGCTGGACGCGTTCGGCCAGTACGTGCGCGTCAGGCCGGCCGCGGCCGAGCGGTACGGGCCGGTGATGGCCCGGGTGGCCGGGTGGCTGACCGGATGTCAGCGGCCCGACGGGAGCTGGGACGACCGGTGGCACGCCTCCCCCTACTACGCGACGCTGGCCTGCGCGCTGGCGCTGGGCGAGTTCGGCGGGCCGGCGTACGCCGGCGCGGTGCGGCGGGCCCGGGAGTGGGTCCTGGCCACGCAGCGCGACGACGGGTCGTGGGGGCGGTGGGCGGGCATGCCGGAGGAGACCGCCTACGCCGTGCAGACGCTGTTGCTGACAGGACCGGAGCCGGACGAGGCCGCTAAGCGGGCAGCAGGGCGCGGATACGACCATCTTCTCCAGATGGTTGATTTACCGCACTTCCCGCCAATGTGGCATGACAAGGACCTTTACTCACCGACAGCCATTGTGCGAGCCGCGGTGCTGGCCGCCCTGCATGTGGCGAAGATGCACGTGTAACACTAAATTAATCGGATAAATCGGACATAGGCCCTCAATCGTGCCGATTTGCGTTGAGGGAGTACTACCGCATTGCTAGGGTGACCCGGGTGTCAGATTCCCTGTGTGCCTATTCCGCTGCCTTGACAAGGTGTGCTTACGCTGCTTGTCCGCCTGGTGGGCTCGATGCGCTTCCGTAACGCGAGCGTCCGCTCCAAAGTCACGGCCCTGATCGTGTCGCTCACCCTGCTGTGGGCGTTCGCCGCCTGGGTGACGCTGCGTGAGGGCGTCAACCTGCTCGGAGCGGCCACCATCGACGCCCAGCTGGTCGAGCCGAGCGAGCCGCTCCTCGTCGAGCTGCAGCGGGAGCGCCGTCAGACCGCCACCCGGCTGGGCAGCGGGGCCAGGGGCGCCGACAAGGCGCTGCGGGACCAGCGGGCGCGCACCGACGCGGCGCGGGCCGAGTTCGCGGCCTCCCTCGACAGCACCGCCCTGTCCGTGGCGGCCGACGACGCGCTGATGGATCACGTCCGGATCGTCCGGGGCGAGCTCGCCGAGCTGGACACGGCCAGGAAGTCGATCGACACCGGACGGGCCGGCTCCATGCGGGCCGCCGCCGCCCCGTACAACGACATCATCGACTCCCTCTACCGGATGTACGACTCGGTGGCGGCGTTCGACGACAAGGAGATCGCCAAGGACGGGCGGACCCTGTCGGAGATCTCCCGTTCCCGCGAGTGGCTGGCGCGCGAGGACGCGCTCCTGGCCGGCGTCTTCGCCAGGGGCGACTTCATCGGGGACGAACACCCCGAGTTCGTCTCCACCGCGGGCGTCTTCCGCCACACGCTGGCCGAGGCCATGTCCAAGCTCCCGGACGAGGACAGGAAGTCCTTCGACGCGTGGGCGAAGAGCGCGGCCGCCACCCGGATGCAGGCCATGGAGCAGCGGCTCGTCCAGCACCGGGCGGGACCGCTGCCGGTGGACGCCGAGGAGTGGCGCAAGACGGCCGAGGCGACGCTGGCCGACATGCAGCGGACCACGCTCGCGGCCGGCGACCGGCTGGCGGAGCGGATCGTCCCGGTCGCCGTGGGTGTCGTCGCCCGCCTCGCCCTGGCCGGCGGCCTCGGCCTGGTGGCCGTCATCGCCTCGATCGTGCTGTCGATCACCACGACCCGCCACCTGCTCGCCCAGCTCAGGAAGCTGCGCGACGCCGCACACGAGCTGTCCGACGAGCGGCTGCCGAAGGTGGTGGAGCGGATCGGCCACGGCGAGGTGGTGGACGTCTCCAAGGAGGTGCCCGACCTCGACTTCGGCGACGACGAGATCGGCCAGGTGGGCCAGGCGTTCAACGCCGTGCAGCACACCGCGCTCAGCGTCGCCGCCGAGCAGGCCGAGCTGCGCCGCAGCATCCGCGACATCCTGCTCAGCCTGGCCCGCAGGACGCAGGGCCTGGTGCACCGGCAGCTCACCGTGCTGGACGTGATGGAGCGCCGCGAGACCGACCCGGAGGAGCTGAAGGAGCTGTTCCGGCTGGACCACCTGGCCATCCGCATGCGCCGCAACGCCGAGAACCTCATCGTGCTGTCCGGCTCCTCCCCCGCCCGCACGTGGCGGCGCTCGGTGCCGATGCTGGACGTGGTGCGCGGCGCGCTGGCCGAGGTGGAGGACTACACGCGGGTGACGATCATGCCGCTGGGTGACGTGGTGCTGGTCGGCCGCGCCGTCGGCGACGTCATCCACCTGCTGGCCGAGCTGATCGAGAACGCCGCCTCGTTCTCCCCGCCGTACACCTCGGTGCAGGTCAGCGGGCAGCTCGTGGCCAACGGGTACGTGATCGAGATCGAGGACCGCGGCCTCGGCATGAAGCCGGAGGACCTGGCCGCCGCCAACGCGCGCATCGCCGACCCGCCCGAGTTCCGCATCACCGGCACCGCCCGCCTGGGCCTGTACGTGGTCAGCCAGCTCGCCAGGCGGCACGACATCCAGGTCCGGCTCAAGGCCTCCCCGTACGGGGGGACGACCGTCGTGGTGCTGCTCCCGCAGGACCTCGTCGAGGTCGGCACCGATCCGCTGCCGCACCAGGGCGAGGCGCCGCCGGTGCTGCCGCGCAGGGCGGTCGCGGTGGCCGAGCGCGCGCCGGCGGCGCACAACGTCCGCCAGCTCAAGGTCGCCTCCGAGCCCTCCCGGCAGCAGCCCCTGCCCCGCCCCTTCCAGGACGAGCCCTTCGAGTCCCCGAAGCAGCCCCCCAGCCGGCCCCCGAACCAGCCCCCGAACCAGCCCCCGACCCGGGACCCGAACCATCAGCCGGCTCCGCGCGCCGTGCCGGCGCCGACCGGCGAGTCCGAGGAGACCGTGGAGCCGAAGAAGACCGAATTCACCCCCGGCGGCCTGCCCCTGCGAGTCCCGCAGGCCAACCTGGCCCCTGCCCTGCGCGAGGAAGGCCCGGGCACGCCGGACGACACCGAGGAGGACGATGACATCCGTTCGCCGGAGGAGATCCGCGCGATGATGGGATCCCTGCAGTCGGGCACCCGCCTGGGCAGGTCCGAAGCCGCCAAGATGATGGGCGAACAGCCGGGGGGTGACACGTGACCCCCAGCGCGGGCACCGACCTCAACTGGCTGCTCGACGACCTGGTCGGGCGAATCGGCGACGTGGAGCACGCCATCGTGCTGTCGTCCGACGGGCTGCTGATGGCCTCGTCCGCCGGGCTGGTGCGCACCGACGGCGAGCACCTGTCGGCGGTGGCCTCCGGGCTGCAGAGCCTGGCCAAAGGCGTCTCCGAGCACGTGAAGGGCGGCGCCGTCAAACAGACGGTGGTGGAGTGGAAGTCGCAGTTCCTCATCGTCACCACGGCCGGCGAGCGGGCCTGCCTGGCGGTGCTCTGCGGGCAGCAGGCCGACATCGGGCTCGTCGCCTACGAGATGGCCATGATGGTCGCCCGGGTCGGCCAGTACCTCACCTCGGGCGCGCGGTCAGAGGCGGGGAGCGAACGGTGAACACCACCGACGGCCCCACGGACGAACACTGGATCGATCCCGAGATCATCCGCCCGTACGTGGTGACGCGCGGCCGGACCGCGCCCACCCGGGGCAGGTTCGACCTCATCTCGATGGCGCTCGCGATCGGCCCGCCGCCGGGCCCGGACGCGGGGCTGGATCCCGAGCACCTGTCGATCCTGCGGCTCTGCCGCGAGCCCAAATCCGTGGCGGAGATCGCCGCCCATCTGAACCTGCCCGCGGGCACCATCCGCGTGCTGCTCGGCGACCTGTTCGACAGGGAGCTCGTCTCGGCTCAGGAACCGCAATCCGAGGTGGACATGCGTGACGTGAAGATGTACAGGGCGGTGCTCGATGGCCTTCGATCGCTCTGAGCGGCCTCGCCTCCCGCGAGCCATCAAGATCCTCGTCGCCGGCGGCTTCGGCGCGGGCAAGACCACCCTGGTCGGCGCGGTGTCC
The DNA here is from genome assembly GCF_027620315.1 of Nonomuraea corallina. Lineage (GTDB taxonomy): Bacteria > Actinomycetota > Actinomycetes > Streptosporangiales > Streptosporangiaceae > Nonomuraea > Nonomuraea corallina. Next base: position 50,786 of record NZ_JAPNNL010000016.1, read on the forward strand.
GAGACCCGGCCGCTGCGCACCGAGGAGGTCCTCACCGACCGCAGCGTCGGCGTGGACGACCTGTCCAACGTCGAGGCCAAGCGGACCACGACCGTGGCGATGGACTTCGGGCGCATCACGCTCAACGACGAGTACGTGCTCTACCTGTTCGGCACGCCCGGACAGGAACGGTTCTGGTTCGTCTGGGACGAGCTGGCGGAGGGGGCGCTGGGCGCGGTCATCCTGGCCGACACCCGGCGGCTGGCCGACTGCTTCCCCTCGGTCGACTACTTCGAGCGGCGCGGCACGCCGTTCGTGGTCGCGGTCAACTGCTTCGAGGGGGCGCCCTCGTACGAGCTGGCCGAGGTGCGGCTGGCGCTGCAGCTCAACCCGGAGATCCCGATCGTCATGTGCGACGCGCGCAAGCGCGACTCCAGCCGCGAGGTGCTGATCACCCTGGTCAAGCACTCGGCCCGGCTGCGGGCCGAGCCGGTGGGCTGACGCGTACGGCGGGCCCGGAGCGCCGGGCCCGCCGTGCGGGTTCAGGGTTTCGGCCTTCAGTGCTTGGCGGCCTTCTCCGCGCCGACGCCGGTGAGCGAGCGGACCTCGATCTCGGCGTACTTGGCGGCGTTGTACTCCTTGCTCATGATCGTGCCGAGGTAGCCGCACAGGAAGCCGAACGGGATCGAGACGATGCCCGGGTTGCTGAGCGGGAACCACGCGAAGTCGAGGTCCTTGAACAGGGACGTCGCGCTGCCGGAGACGACCGGCGAGAAGACGACCAGCAGCAGGGCGGACAGCAGGCCGCCGTAGATGGCGCTGACCGCGCCCGAGGTGTTGAACCTCCGCCAGAACAGGCTGTAGAGGATCGCCGGCAGGTTGCCCGAGGCGGCCACGGCGAAGGCCAGGGCCACCAGGAAGGCGACGTTCTGGCTCTGCGCGAGGATGCTCAGGCCGATCGCGATCGCTCCGATGACCAGCGCGGAGATCCGCGCCACCACGACCTCCTGCCGCTCGCTGGCCTGGCCGCGCCGGAAGACGTGCGCGTACAGGTCGTGCGCGAAGCTGGAGGAGGAGGCGAGTGTCAGGCCCGCCACCACCGCGAGGATCGTGGCGAAGGCGACGGCGCCGATGAAGGCCAGCAGGACCGTGCCGCCCACCGAGCCGAAGATCTCCTCACCGATCCGCAGGGCGAGCAGCGGCGCCGCCGTGTTGCCGCCCGGGTCCTGGGCGACGATCTCCTCCCGGCCGACGATGGCGCCGGCGCCGAAGCCGAGCACGAGCGTCAGCAGGTAGAAGGTGCCGATGATGCCGATGCCCCAGATCACGGACTTGCGGGCGTCCTTGGCGGTCGGGACGGTGTAGAAGCGGATGAGGATGTGCGGCAGGCCGGCGGTGCCGAGCACCAGCGCGAGGCCGAGGCTGATCAGGTCGATCTTGCCGGCCAGGCCCTGCGCCTCGGTGCCGTACTTCAGGCCGGGGATGAGGTACTGGCCGGGGTTGCCCGCGGGGCCGCTGGTCGCGGCCGCCTGGCCGAGCAGCGCCGACAGGTTGAAGCCGAACTGGGCGAGCACCAACACCGTCACCAGGCCCGCGCCGGTCATGAGCAGCACGGCCTTGACGATCTGGACCCAGGTGGTGCCCTTCATGCCGCCGAAGACCACGTACACGATCATGAGGGCGCCGACGGCGATGATCGTCCAGGCCTTGCCCGCCGGGGAGGTGACGCCGAGCAGCAGGCCGACCAGGGCGCCGGCGCCGACCATCTGGGCCAGCAGGTAGAAGATGCTCACCACGATGGTGGAGGTGCCCGCGGCGGTACGGACCGGGCGCGGGCTCATCCGGAAGGCGAGCACGTCGGCCATGGTGAACTTGCCGGAGTTCCGCATCAGCTCGGCCACCAGCAGCAGCGCCACCAGCCACGCCACCAGGAAGCCGATCGAGTACAGGAAGCCGTCGTAGCCGGACAGCGCGATGATGCCCGCGATGCCCAGGAAGGAGGCGGCGGACATGTAGTCGCCGCCGATGGCCAGGCCGTTCTGCACCCCGCTGAAGGACCGGCCGCCGGCGTAGTAGTCGGCGGCCGTCTTGGTCTGGCGGCTGGCCCAGACCGTGATGCCGAGGGTGGCCGCGACGAAGGCCAGGAAGAGGATCGTGGACAGGGTGGTCGAGCTCACGGGGTCTTCTCCTCCACCTCGTGCCGCAGCTTGTCGGCGATCGGGTCGAGCTTCTTGTCGGCGTGGCGGGAGTAGGCCCACGCGATCCAGAAGGTGGACACGAACTGGAGCAGACCCAGGACCAGCCCGACGTTGATGTCACCGATCAGCTTGATCCCCATGAAGTCGCGCGCCCAGCCGGACAGCACCACGTACAGGAGGTACCAGGCCAGGAACGCCACCGTCATCGGGAACGTCCACCGCCGGAAACGCCGCTTCAGCTCTTGGAACTCACTGCTCTGTTGCACCTCTTCATAGACGGACGCGTCATGTTCTCTAGTGGTCACGAGACCTCCACTGTGATGCGGATCACGCACACGGTAAGAGCGGTACGTACCCGCCGTGGAGTGCTCATGCGGCGCGCATCGCCGAGCCGCCGACGAGCGGCGTTCAGCTGGAGGGCCGTTGCGGTGAATGGTCAATCCAGCGCGACGAACGGTAGATCGACCGCCGGGTCAGGCCACCCGGGCGAGCGCGCCGGCGAGGTCCTCGATCAGCGTCGCGGCCGGTTCGAGGCCGACCGACAGGCGCACCAGCCCCACCGGGACGCCCATGGTCGCCCGCACGCTCTCCTCGACGGACAGCGCGGGCGCGTTGACCAGGCTCTCGAACCCGCCCCAGGACACGCCGACGCGGAAGTGACGCAGCTCGTCCACGACGGCCGCGACCTCCTCGCGCGACTCGGTGTCCAGCTCGAAGCTGAACAGGCTGGAGAAGCCCGACATCTGGCCCTTCGCCACCCGGTGACCGGGATGCGAGGGCAGCCCCGGGTGATTGACCCGCCGGACCGCCGGGTGGCCCTCCAGGAACGCCGCCACCGCCAGGCCCCGCTCCTGGTGGGCGGCCATCCGCACCGGCAGCGTGCGCAGCCCTCTGATGACCTTGGCCGCGTCGTGCGGCGACATGGCGGCCCCGTAGAGTTGGTACTCGGTCAGGGCCAGCGGCCTGATCAGCCGCGAGGGGCCCGCGACGACCCCGCCCACCAGGTCGCTGTGGCCGCCCGCGTACTTCGACAGCGAGTGCACGACCAGGTCCACGCCCATGGTCAGCGGCTTCTGGAAGATCGGGGTGGACCAGGTGTTGTCCATCACGGTGACCAGGCCGCGCCCGGCCGCCCAGCGGGCGACGGCGGGGATGTCGAAGATCTCGTACCGCATGTACGAGGGAGACTCGAAATAGAGCAGGCGGGTGTTCTCCTTGACAGCGCTGTCACACGCGCCGAGATCGGCCACATGCGTGTGCGTCACGCCGAACTTCTCCAGATAACGCAGGAACTGGGTGGTCGGCCCGTACACCGCGCCCAGCACCAGCACGTGATCGCCCGCCGACACCAGCGAGGAGATCGTCGCGGAGATCGCGCCCATGCCGGAGGCGAAGCACTTGGCCCGCTCGGCCCGCTCCAGCGCGGCCAGCTTGCGCTGCGCCAGGTCGACGGTGGGGTTGGTGCCGCGCCAGTAGACGTACCGCTCGTCCTCGTTCCTGATCGCCTCGCCCAGCTCGGCCATGCCGGCGAAGGTGAACAGGGAGTTCTCGAAGATCGGCGGGTTCACCGCGCCGAGGGCCCACGGCTCGTCCTCGCCGAGACGGCCGCAGATCCATGCATCGTCCATGAGGGGACACTATGACGACCCGCGCGACCGGCATCCTCCAGACGCTCCACGAACGTGGACTTCGAGGACCTCGCGCCAGCCGACGTGTTCAGCCCCGGCATCACCGTGGTCCGCTACGACGTCGGACGGCTCGCGGGTTCAGTGTGGCCTTGTACGGGACAGGGCGCGTGTCAGCTCCAGCAGAAACACCTCTTGGGTGAGGGCCTGGCCTGGGGCGGGTTCTACGTGCTCGCCGTCGGTGTCGTTCATCGCCCTGTCTCTGCCCACACGGCTTGGACGCGGGACTCCCGCACGCCTCCAGGCGATCACACAGCGCGATCGCCAAACTCGAAGTGCGCTGGACGTGAAAGCTCACATCCAGGCGTCATCCGGGATTCGGTAGAGCGCCCGGGTCTCGGTGAGCCACACCTGGTCGATGAAGCGCCCGGTTATCCGGCCGACCAGGGTGAGAAAAGCGGACAGAGATCGCTTGTCTCCAGGAAACTCCAGTCCCGCCTGGTATTCGCCGAGCACTGATCCCGGCCTGGTCTCGCCGTCATGCATGGGGCCTATCGCCTCGACGAACGCACCGTCGCAGAAATGATCCAGATCGTGGAGCCCATCGACGTCGCGGTCGTACTCCACCCGGAAGACGCTGCGCCCTCCCCTGCTGAGCACGTGTTCTTCGAGATAGCTCCCACTGATACTGAGGACGTGCGTCCAGCCGGGGCTGTGCGGGCCGATCCAGACGATCTCATGCTCAGAGTAGGGCTCGTACCAGCGCATGGCCGTGTCCAAGTCGCAGTCCAGCCGAGATTCCGGATCTGCCCTGAGTTGCAGGGCGACCTCCTCGGGGTCATCGTTCTGCACCCACAGCCCGGAAAAGCGCGTAGTGAAACCGCGCGCCGTCAGCAGACTCCATTGGTCCAAGAGGGGAAACGCGTTTCTCATTCCGCCGTTCATATCTTCCCTATTCAGCACCTCTGGCCCCACCAGGAAAGCGGCAGGGGCCGGGTGCGGCCTGACACGACCCGCACCCGGCAGCGAACGCTTACATTCCGATCAAGAGACGATCCACACCCAGAAAGGGTCTCCGGGAATGATTCGGTATTTGGTGTAGAACCTGCCGAGAGTGCCTCCATGTCTGCTGTTGTGTTTCTGAGAGAGCGCCCTCACCGAGTAATTTCCTGCCGCCTCCTTCGCACCCTGCTTAGCGGAGGCGAAGGGGTACTCGTCGCACTGAGCAGTTCTCACCGGCGTAGCCGGCGTATTCGGTGTCTGCTCCGGTGGTGGTGATGCGCGGCTGGGATGCCCACGTCAAGGTGGAGACGTCCCAGCGTTCCGTCACCTGGTAGGCGGTGATGCCGGATCCGACGAACTCGCCGCAGTCGCTGGACAGGTGGTTCCAGAGGACCAGGTCGGCGTTCTGGATCGTTGCTCCCCGGATGGGGTGGTCGTCCGGGAACTCGTCGAAGCGGATGTAGCTGCGCCAGCGGACGGCGCCGTCATTGGACTTGCCGACCAGGATCCGGTCCAGGCCGCTGTTGGCGTAGCCGTTGGGGTAGTCGGTGTTGTTGACGAAGGTGTCGTTGCCCAGGTCGGGCTCCCACCAGTCGTCGTCGAACGCGGTCAGCGTGACCGGGTAGGCGACCGCGGGGTCGGCGAGGTAGGCGGGGTCGGGCGTATAGACCAGCGCCGAGGCGCCCTCGTCCAGGGTGACTGTGGCTCGACCCACCTTGCCCGCGTCGATGTCGCTGTCGAGGTCGGTCGCGACCGCGTCGAGAAGCAGGGCCGGGGGCAGATCGGCGATCTTCTTGCCTTCGGAGAGCAGCGCCGGTTGGGCCGTGGTGTCCTTGTCGAGGGCCAGGCTCTTGGGCACTGTCGCAGGGATGCGGAAGCTGACCGGTTCGGTGCTCCGCTCCCTCAGGACGATCTCCTGCTTGAAGCCTGTCGCGGTGGCGGTGACGACCAGGTCTATCCCGTTGCCGTAGACCGAGGGGTAGGTGGCGGTGCTGCCCTTGAGGGTGGGCTTGGGCAGTTCGCCGGGGCTGCCGATGGTGGCCGAGCCCTTGCTGCCCTTGCTCTTCAGTACGAATGCGTCGTCGCCGGCCGACAGGGTCAGATCGCCCTTGACGGCCTTCGGCTTGATGACACCGTCAGTCTCGACCAACGTGGTGTCGACAGATGTGAAGCCGTCGCCCTTGGCGTTCTTGACCCGGATGGGTTGCAGATGCTGTTCCATCCGCACGGTCTTGCCGTCGGGGTTGGCGTAGTAGGTGGCGTTCTCCGAGCGCAGCGACTCGATCTCGACCGGCGGTTGTCCTTCTTCGCCTGCGCGAGCGCTTTGCTGGTGGGCGTGGCGGGTGTGTTCCGTGGCGTCGTGGAGGTGGGGGCCGGAGTGGTGGTTGGTGGTGGCGTTGGGCCCTGGGCGATCGCGGGCGCGCCCATGAGCGAGAGCGGCATGATCAGAGCCGCGACCAGGGCAGCCCGGCGGCGCGTCCGCCTGGATAAGCCGGACGCTGTTCGTGATGGGTTCACTCGTTCCTTTCGAACATATGTGGCAAAACAGAATGATCATCACAGATGTCTTGATCGCTGTAAAGATCAGATCTCAGATCCCTTCGGTAACGGAAAGGGAATTCCGCGAGCGCCGGATCGGTGAAGCCGCATCTTGGCGAATCCCCCATGCTGCGCGGAATCGGCCACACCTGCCTTGCCCACCGCCACGCCCTCGCGGGCACTGGAAGGCCATGCGGTCGCCGCGTGGTGTTATTGCCGTTTTCTATGGGATCAGGAGGAACGGGGACGCCAGTCGCCGCGGTCGAGGTCGAGGTTCTCCGGGGTGTGCAGGCGTACCATGATCGTGCCCACGCCCCTCGGCACACGGTGCTGCGTGCCGAGCGACACCACCACCATCACCAGGAACGCGATCGGCACCGTCCACGCCGCGGGCTGGGCCAGCAGCGCCCCCAGCATCCCCTCGTACGGGCCGCCGGTGATCGTGACGAGCACCGCCAGGCAGGCCAGCCCGCCGCCCGCGAACAGCCCGGCCAGCGCGCCCGTCGTGGACAGCCGCCGCCACCAGATGCCGAGCACCAGCAGCGGGCAGAACGACGAGGCGGCCACCGCGAACGCCAATCCGACCACGTCGGCCACCGGCAGCGCCCGCGCCCACAGGGCCAGGGCGAGCGGCACCGCGACCGCCATCAGGGTGGCGATCCGGAACGAGCGGACCCCGCCCTTGAGCAGGTCCTGGGCGATCACCCCGGCGACGGAGACGGTCAGCCCGGAGGAGGTGGACAGGAACGCGGCGAACGCCCCAGCGGTGACCAGCGCCGTCAGCAGGTCGCCGAGCGTGCCGCCGATCATCAGGGAGGGCAGGGTCAGCACCACGGTGTCCGTGCGGACCAGGCCGGGGGTGTAGAGCCGGCCGAGCCAGCCGTACAGGGCGGGCAGCAGGTAGAAGGCGCCGAGCAGCGACAGCACGACGAGCGTGGTGCGGCGGGCGGCCCGCCCGTCGGGGTTGGTGTAGAAGCGGACCAGCACGTGCGGCAGCCCCATCGTGCCCAGGAAGGTGGCCAGGATCAGCGAGTACGTCGAGTAGACCTCGTACTCCCTGGACCCGCCCAGCGGGGTGAGCCAGACCGCGGTGTCCTCCGGGCTCAGCGAGGGCGCCCCGTCGGCCTTCCAGGCCAGCAGCAGGAACACCACCGGCACGGCCAGCGCGGTCAGCTTCAGCCAGTACTGGAACGCCTGCACGAACGTGATGGAGCGCATGCCGCCCGACAGCACGTTGAGCACCACCACGCCGGCGACGAGCAGCCCGCCCGCCCACACCGGGGCCCCGGTGATGGTCCGCAGCACCAGGCCGGCGCTCTGGAACTGCGGCATCAGGTACAGCCAGCCGATGAGCACGACGAGCACGCTGGCGGTCCGGCGCACCACCATGGACTCCAGCCGGGCCTCGGCGAAGTCCGGCAGCGTGTACGCGCCGGAACGGCGCAGCGGCGCCGACACCAGGACCAGCAGCACCAGGTAGCCGCCGGTCCAGCCGACCGGCAGCCAGAGCATGTCGACCCCGTACGACAGGATGAGCCCGGCGACGCCCAGGAACGAGGCGGCCGACAGGTACTCGCCGCCGATCGCGGAGGCGTTCCACAGCGGGCTGACGGTGCGGGAGGCGACGTAGAAGTCGGAGGTCGTGCGGGAGACGCGGATGCCGAACGCGCCGATGAGCACGGTCGCCACCACGACGATGACGACGGCGGCCAGGCTCATGAACGGTCGACCAGGTCGGCGAAGTGGCGTTCGTTCCGCTCGGCCTGGCGCACGTAGAGCCAGGCCCCGAGGACGAAGCCCGGGTAGATCAGGCCCGCCAGCACCGCCCACGGCAGGGGCACGCCGAGCAGGTGCACCTCGGCCAGGTCGGGGATGAGCAGGAACAGCAGCGGCAGCCCGCAGACCACGCAGGCCAGCACGGTGCACACGAACATGGCCAGCCGGAACTGGGTCCGCAGCAGGGAGCGCATGTAGACCTCGCCCAGATCCGTCTGCTCGTCGATCTCCCGGGTCGCCGGGTAGCGGGGCCGGCGCGCGGCGGCGGTGCGCGGGCTGGTCACCGCGACCCGGCGGCCGGGACGGGGTTCAGGACTCACTGAGGTCTCCTGGGGGGCAGTGGCTCACTAGGATCTCCCCATCCGCCGCCCGGCTCATTCGGGCCGGTTGCGCCTGGCGCGGCGGACGAGCAGGTCGCGCAGCTCCCGGGTGTGGCGGCGGCTGACGGGGATCTCGGTGTCACCGACCCGGACGGTACACCTGCCGGAGTCGATGTGCAGCTCCACGATGTGCTTGACCGCCACCAGGTGGCTGCGGTGCACGCGGACGAACCCGGCCGCGGCCCACCGCTCCTCCAGCGTGGCCAGCGGGATGCGCACCAGGTGGCTGCCGGTGGCGGTGTGCAGGCGGGCGTAGTCGCCGTGCGCCTCCACGTAGATGACGTCGGCGCTGGACACGAACCGGGTGACGCCGCCCAGCTCGACCGGGATCGTGTCGGTCTCGCCGCCGTCCACGGGCACGTCGGCCGAGACCGCCACTCTGCGGATCGCCTCGGCCAGCCGTTCCGGGCGTACGGGTTTGAGCAGGTAGTCCTCGGCCTTGATCTCGAAGGCGTCGACGGCGTGCTCCTCGTACGCGGTCACGAACACCACCCGGGGCGGGTTGGCGAACTGGGACAGCAGCCTGCCCAGCACCACCCCGTCGAGGCCGCGCATCCTGATGTCGAGGAACACCGCGTCGATCGGCCGGCCTTCGGCGATGGCCCGGTCCAGCAGGCGCAGCGCCGCCGCGCCATCGCGCGCGGTGGCCACCTCGCCGATCCGCGGGTCGGCGCGGAGCAGGTAGGAGAGATCTTCCAGGGCCGGAAGCTCGTCGTCCACCGCGAGGACCCGAAGTAGTGCCATGTACAGTGATAAAACCGACAACAAAGATCCAGGTCAACGGGCCGAGACGCCTGGGTGATACTTCGGCAACCTGACGTTGACCTTCGTGCCCGCGCCGCGGCCCGTCTCGACGACGAGCCCGTACTCGTCCCCGTACACCTGGCGCAGCCGCTCGTCCACGTTGGCCAGCCCGACGCCGCCCGCGGGAGCGATCTCACCTGCGAGGATGCGCCGCAGCTTGTCGGGGTCCATGCCCAGCCCGTCGTCCTCGACGCTGATCCGGCACTCGGCGCCGGCGTCCTCGGCCGTGATCGCGATGCGGCCCACGCCGTCCTTGCTCTCCAGGCCGTGCCTGACCGCGTTCTCCACGAGCGGCTGCAGGCACAGGAACGGCACCGCGACCGGCAGCACCTCCGGCGCGATGCGCAGCGTCACCTGGAGCTGGTCGCCGAAGCGGGCGCGCTCCAGGATCAGGTAGCGGTCGATGGAGCGCAGCTCCTCGGCGAGCGTGGTGAACTCGCCGTGCCGGCGGAAGGAGTAGCGGGTGAAGTCGGCGAACTCCAGCAGCAGCTCCCTGGCCCGCTCCGGGTCGGTGCGGACGAACGAGGCGATCGTGGTGAGCGAGTTGTAGATGAAGTGCGGGGAGATCTGCGCGCGCAGCGCCCGCACCTCGGCCTCCATCAGCAGCGTGCGCGAGCGGTCCAGCTCGGCCAGCTCCAGCTGCGAGTCCACCCAGCCGGCCACCTCCTGGGCCGCGCGGACCAGACCGGCGGAGGCGTGCTGGCCGTAGGCGGCGAGCGTGCCGACCACCCGGTCGTCGGTGGTCAGCGGCACCACCACGGCCTGCCTGATCGGGCATTCGAGCAGGTCGCAGGAGATGCCGAGCACCTGCGTGCGGCCGTCCTTGAGCGTCGCCCTGGCGTGCTCGAACGCCTCGTCCGCGTGGTGCTCGCCGTCGCCGTCGTAGACCAGCAGCCGCTCGCCGTCGGTGATGGCCAGCGCCGGGGAGCCGAGCAGCCGGCGCAGGTGCCGCGAGGCGCGCTCGGCGCCGTCGGCGGTCAGCCCGGCGCGCAGCGGCGGCCCCGCGAGCGAGGCGGTGTGCAGCGTCTCGAACGTGGCGCGCTCGGCGGGGCTGGTGCCCAGCTCGCGCCGCCCGCGCAGGACCCGCCAGAGCACGATCGCGGGCACGGCGACGATCGCCGCCACCACCGCGATGCCCACCAGGAGCTCCACGGCTCAGCCCGCGGCGAGCGCGCCGGTGACGCGGCCGGCGTAGTCCCGCGCCTCCTCGGGGGAGTCGTACCTGGTGCGCGGCCAGAAGAAGCCGCGCAGGCCGTCCTTGGGGTTGCGCGGGACCACGTGCACGTGCAGGTGGGGGACGCTCTGGCTGACGCGGTTGTTCATCGCCACGAAGGTGCCGCCCGCGCCGAGGCCCTGCTCGACCGCGCGGGCCATGGCCCGCACCCGGTCGAAGAACGGGCCGACGTCGGCGAGGTCGGTCAGCGTCTCGACGTGCGTCCTCGGCACCACCAGGACGTGGCCCTTGAAGACCGGGCGGGAGTCGAGGAACGAGACGGCCACCTCGTCCTCGTGCACCAGGGTGGCGGACCGCTCCCCGGCGATGATCTCGCAGAACAGGTCGGTGCTCACCGGCGCACCCTACTCCACGTCACCGCCGGGGTCGTCTCCCGGCCGGTCAGCCGGGCAGCGAATCGGGCTTCGGCGGGTCCCTCGGGTCCGCGTACGGCTCCCGCTCGACGGGCTCGCCCGCGGCCACCCGGCGCTCCCGGATCAGCTCGGCGTCCAGCTCGGCGCCGAACAGCAGCGCCATGTTCGACAGCCACAGCCAGACCAGGAAGACCACGACCGTCGCCAGCGTCCCGTACGTCTTGTTGTAGGAGCCGAAGTTCGCCACGTACACGGCGAAGCCGGTCGAGACGATCAGCCACAGGACGACCGCCAGCAGCCCGCCGGGCGTCAGCCAGTGCACCCCGGGCTGCCGCACGTTCGGCGCCGCCCAGTACAGCACCAGGATCAGGCCCACCGCGATCACCGCCAGCACGGGCCATTTGGCCACGTTCCAGACGGTCACCGTGGTGTCGCCCAGGCCGAGCGCCTCCCCCGCGACGCGGGAGAGGTCACCGGTCAGGGTGACCGCGACCGCCGCGGCGGCCATGAGGAGCATCAGCATGACCGTGAGCCCGACCCGCAGCGGGGTGAGCTTGTAGAACGGGCGGCCTTCGTCGATGTCGTAGATCTGGTTGCACGCCCGGATGAAGGCCGCGATGTATCCGGACGACGACCACAGCGCGACCACCAGGCCGACGATCGCGGCCAGGCCCGGCCGGTTGGCCTCCTGGACGCCCCGCAGGCCCTGGGTCAGCAGGTCCTGAACCTCGGCGGGGGCCAGCGTGACCACGCTCCCGAAGAGCGTGCTCGCGTGCTGCTGGCCGAAGAAGCCGAGCAGCGACACGAGCACGATCAACGCCGGGAAGATGGACAGCACCGCGTAGTAGGTGAGCGAGGCGGCCAGATCCTGGACGCGGTCGTTCTTGAACTCCACGGCGGTGCGCTTGACCACCCGCCACCAGGACCTGCCCGTCAGGTCGGTGGGGTACCGGGGGATCTTCACGTCAGGCCCGGCGGCGCCACTTCGTCACCCAGGAGGACTCCTGGCGGCGCTTCCTGGACCGGCGCACGAGCACGGCGATGACGGCGCCGGCCGCCGCGACGATCAGCGCCGGCCGCATGGCGCCCTGCCGCGGCGCGGCCTCGTAGGCCTTGGCCCTGAGCTCGGTGGCCGTGCCGGACATCTCGGCCGCCTTCGCCTTCGCCGTGCCGGACACCTCGGCCGCCTTCGCCTTCGCCGTCTCCGTCACCTCGACCGCCTTGGCCTTCGCCGTCTCGGTCACCTCGGCCGCCTTCGCCTTGGCGGTGCCCGTCATCTCGCTCGCCTTCGACCTGGCCGTGTCCGTCATCTCGCTCGCTTTCACCTTGGCCGTGTCCGTCATCTCGACCGCTCTGGTCTTCGCCGTGGCCGCCACGGCGCCCGCCCGTTCCCTGGCCGCCTCGGCCGCCTCCGCCGCGCGGCTCTTGACGTCCGCCTTGTGGGCCAGCGCGCTCACGGTGTCACCGAGCTCGCGCCGGGTATCCTCGATGCTCGCCCGGACTCGTTCCTCCTCGTCGTCGCCCGAGCCCGGCTCACGCCCGTGCCGGGACCGGCCCGTACCGGACGCGGCGGTGGCGGCCGAGGACCCGCCGCGCAGCGACTCCTCCTCCACGGCCCGTGACCGGACCGCGTCCGTGCGGTCGTCGGGCTCCGGCGCCTCGGGGATGAACGTCTCGTGCGCCTCCCGGCGGGCCTCCGCCTCGTGCGCGTTCTCCGCCGCGCCCGGACGGGTGGGCGGCACGTTGATGGACTCGGGGTCCGTCGGGGTGCCCACCGTCGCCCTGCGGGACCCCACCTCGCCCGCGTGCTGGTCGTCGGAATATCCGGGGTTCGTCTCACTCATCGGTGCGCTCCCTCCTTGACCGCGTGGATGTCGGCCTTCACGCTCGCGATCGTCTGCTCGGGGACGGGCGGCGTGGCCTTCTGGACCTGCTTCTTGCCGGCCAGGCCCAGCACCGCCGCCGTGACGAGCAGCACCACGGCCACGATCGCGGCCGCCAGCCACGCCGGCATGACCAGCGCGAGAAGCAGCACGATGGCGGTCACGAGCACGGCTGCGCCGAAGAGCCCGACGATGCCCGCCACGCCGACCACGCCGGCGCCCATGCCGGCGCGTCTGCCCTTCCGCGTGATCTCCAGCTTGGCCAGCCGCAACTCGTCCCTGACGAGCCGGGAAACCTGCTCGGAAAGGTCGCTGACTAGTTTCTGGGTGTCGTTCACGGCGTCGCCTCCTCCGTCGAGGAGTGCGCCTACCCACCTGTATCGGCTTCTATCACGCGTACGCGGGCCGGTGATCAGCCACGATCGCCCGCGTCGTCCGCGCAGCGCGACGCGGCGCGACCGCTCCGGGGCCGCGCCGGGACGAGGGCTCTCAGCGCTTGGCGCCGCGCAGCAGGAGGTCGACGACCTTCACGATCGGCGACCTGGGCGTCTCGCACCAGGCGTCGGGGCGCTTCGGCCTGCTCCACGGAGAGGGAAGCTCGCACGAAGGAGCCTGCGGCTTCGGTCGCTCGCACCACGATCCGGGAGGATTCATACCTTCAGTTTACAACCGGACCCCGGGCTTGCCGGGGGCTCCGCCGACCGGGGTCAGCGGTCCTCGAAGCCGGCCGGGACCATCACGCGCACGCCGTTGGGCACCACGCGGAGCCTGATCGGGGTGCGCAGCCGCACCTCGCCGTCCACGTCGGCGGCCATCGGCGGGTCGGTCTCCAGCAGCATCTCCCTGCCGGTCACGAACGGGCCCCCGGCCAGGCTGCGCCACCGGCCGGTGGTGGCGCGGGCCAGCGTCTCGACGAGCAGCCGCAGCTTCTTGCCGGAGCCGAGCTGGTAGGCGACGAGCATGCCGTTGTCGATGCTGATGTCGCGGGCCACCTGCCAGCCGCCGTGGAAGCGGCCGTTGGCGATGTTGAGCTGGTGGGTGAGCAGCTCGTGGCGCTCCCCGTCGACCGTGATGTAGGCGCGGAACGGCCGGTGTCCGGGCAGGATCGTGAGCGCGGTCAGCGGGTAGGCGGGCCTGCCCAGCCACCGCTTCAGCCACGGCTTGACCGTGCCCGCCACCTCCACCGACACCCCGAAGCTGGCCAGGTTGGCGAACGGCCGGTCGTCGGCCATGCCGAGGTCGATGTCGGCCACCTTGCCGGTGGCGAACACCCGGATCGCGCCCGCGAGGTCGAGCGGCAGGCCGAGACTGCGGGCGAAGTTGTTGGTGGTGCCGAGCGGCAGGACGCCGAGCGCCACGTCGCGGTGCGCGACGTGGCGCACCGCCGAGGAGAGCGTGCCGTCGCCGCCGCCGACGATCAGCAGGTCGGGGCCCGTCGCCAGGGCCGTGTCGAGCAGCTCGCGCAGCCGCTTCGGGTTGTAGACGCCGATCTCGGCCAGCGGCTCGAAGCCCGTCTCGTGCAGCTGCTCGATCACCTCGAAGTAGTGGCGGCGGCCACGGCGGGAGCGAGTGTTGATCACCACTGCCACGCGGCGATCCTTCAGGATCGCCGCGGTGTGCTCGGCTTTGGTGCGCAGTTCGCTCATGGTCATCAATCGTAGGCGCACGAGCCGCTGCCTTTGGCCGCATCGGCGGGACGCGGGAGGGCCGCCGGGATGGCCCGGCGGCCCTCGATGATCACTTCTTCGGCGGGGTCACCTGGACGATGGCGCCCAGGTCGCCGGGCAGCGGCGTGACGAGCTTGATCCGCACGCCGAGCGCCTTGCCCTCGGCGCCCGGGTCGCCGGAGCCGAGGACGTGGCCGCCGCCGAGGTCGGCGCCGTAGTACTCCGTGGCGGGGGTGCCGTCCACGTTCACCACGCGGGTGCTGTACATCTGGTCGTCCTTGGACGGCACGACGGTGGAGGCGTCGAAGTCCCGGTAGTACAGGGCGCCGTCCTGGACCTCCAGGCCTGGGTACCAGGTCTTGGCGTCGGTGAACTCCTTGACGCCCTTGAGCGCCCCGACCTGCGTGCAGTACTCGCTGAACGGCTCGTCCGGCGCCTCCAGGCACTCCTTGAGCGGGTAGGTGCTCTTGAACGAGAACGCCGCGTTGGAGGTCTGGGTGCGGCCTTCCATGTTCTTGTGCCTGGTCGGGTCCTTCTGGGCCGCGACGCCGGTGCGGCGCAGCGGGTCGAAGTGGGAGTCGACGAGCAGCAGGGTGCCCTTGGAGCCGATGCTGGGCGGCGCCTCCAGGTTGTTCGCCAGCACGTTGTTGGTGTAGGTCGAGTCGCGGTACCAGACCAGCAGGCCGGGCGCGTTGTACTTGACCTTCTCCACCTTCCACGCCCCGTCGCGCGAGTACGTGGTGTCGTAGGCGTACTGCAGGCCCTTGTCGAACCCGTCGAAGTTCCGCCATTCGGCGAGGTAGAAGCGCTGGATGTCGCGCTCGCCGTTGTTGATGGTCCAGCCCTGGCCGCTGGTGTTGGTGAACGTGCCGCCGGTGGCGCGCCAGCCGTTCTCGCCGCTCTCGACGTCGTCGCTCCAGACGGCGGCGCCGTCGCTGGTGAGCTGGAAGTCGTCGACGTGCCAGCCGCGCGGTGTGAAGGCCGCGTCGGTGTTGTACACCAGCCGCAGCTTGACGGCCTGGCCGGCGAACGGGGTCAGGTTGACGTAGTCGTGCCGCCAGCCGGCGGTGTCGCCGGTGATGCCGTACTTCTTGTTGCCGAAGGTCGCGAGGTTCTTGTTCGGGTCCGGGTAGTCGTCGGGCGTGGTGATCTCGTTGCCGGCCTCGTCGAAGACCTTCTGCTGGGCCCAGGTGGCGCCGCCGTCGGTGGACACCTCGACGAAACCGTAGTCCCAGTCGGACTCGATCTCGTAGTTGTTCCACATCCAGAACCGCACGTCCGAGCCGGCGGGCACCTGGAGGTCGCGGGTCAGCGAGACGTTGGCCCATTCCTGGTCCATGCCGGACCACCAGGCGTTGCTCCCGCTGTGCGGGTCGACCATCTTGAGCGGCTCGGAGGCCAGGTTCACCCGGACGCCGTCCTGGGTGAGCTTGGGCGTGCGGGACGCCTGGCCGACGGTGACGAGGCTCTGGCGGTCACCCGGGTCGAACACCTTGGGGTTGGCCCAGCCGAGCACCCACTTGCCCCACAGGCTCATGTGGGTGGGCATCGACTGGAAGATCGGGCCGGAGTGGGAGCCGCTGGACATCAGGTCCCAGAAGTCCACCGCGGAGCTGCCCGTGCCGGAGGTGTCGTACAGGTCGGGCAGGCCGAGGTCGTGGCCGTACTCGTGGGCGAAGACGCCGACGCCGGAGTCCTCGGGCTGCACGATGTAGTTGGAGATCTTCATGTCGGTGCCGGGCACCTGGTAGCCGCCCGCGACCGCGCTGGAGTGCGCCCAGATGGCGTAGGTGCCCTCGGCGCCGCCGTCGGAGGACTTGTCCTTGCCGGCGTGGACCAGGACGAGGTGGTCGATCACGCCGTCGGGCTCGGCGAAGTCGCCGTCGCCGTCGGCGTCGGAGACGTCCTCCAGGTCGTAGTCGGCCCAGGGGAAGTCCGGCTGGGTCTGGGCGAGCACGTTGACGGCGTCGATGGCGAGCTGGCCGGCGCCGAGCGGGTTGTCCGGGTGGCCGGACATGTCCTGGGGGTCGCCGCCGCAGGCCGCGGCTCCGTACCAGGCCTCGGAGTGCGGGGCCTTGATCCAGCCGACGGCGGAGCCGGTGACGGAGTAGGCGCCCTTGGACATCTCCTCGTACATCTTCTTCAGCGTGTAGCCGGAGATGTCGATGCCGGGCTTGCCGTCGCGCGGGTCCTTGAGGTCCTTGCGGACGCGCTCGGTGATGCCCCGGTCGGTGTAGAGCATCTTGTTGAAGTGCTCGGGGCTGAAGTCCGGGACCCAGAAGGAGTTGTTGTCCTTCTGCGGCAGCTTGGCCGGGTCGGGGATCTTGTTGTGCAGGGGCCCGTTGAGGAGTGTGCCGGGCGGCTCCACGACGCAGTCGTCGGGCGGGCTGTCGACGGTCCGCAGCCTGTTGTAGCCGGAGAAGTCGTCGTTGGCGTTCTCGTTGAACTCGACCAGCAGCGTCAGCAGCTTGGCGGTCCTGGTCTGCTTGGACTTCTTGAAGATGAAGTCGGCGGGGTTGCGGCCGGTCCTGAGGGCCTCGCGCTCGCGGGCGGCGAGCACGCGGGCGGCGGCCGGGTTGCCCATGCGGTACTTCTGGTCGATCTCACGCGCCCGGGAGCGTGAGCGCTTGTCGCCGCCCGGCACGCCGGGGTCCTCGGGGGTGACCTCGTCGCGGGGCGGGGTGTAGTTGATGTAGTAGTCGGACGGTCCGGGCTGGTAACGCGCCACGGAGGACGCCTGGGCACCGGGCGCGGTGAGGACCGCGCCGAGCAGTGCCGTGACCGCCGGGATCACGACTAAGACGCGTGTCTTTGGTGACACCGAGTTCTCCTTCCGCCCGGAGCCGCCGGGCGATGGCCGGAGGGTTGCACAGCGGACGGTAGACCTCGGATAAACTGCGCGTAAAGACACGGGTGGAATTGTCACGAAACAAGGACATTCACCACAGCACCCCCGCTGCGATGACCGACCCTCCCAAAGCGGCGCCGTAACACACGACGGCGATCACCGGATCGAACCTCGCCAGGCCGAACAGTTCCTCGGCGGTGTGGCGGATCCGGTGCGCGGCGTGGAAGAGGCAGAGCGCCACCGCCGCCACCACCGCCGCCCGCACCGCCACGGGGTCGAGCAGGGCCGTCAGGCGCGCGGCGGACGGCCAGTCAAGCACGCCCACCGGCATCAGCACGCCGAACAGCAGCACGAGCACCGGCAGCAGCAGGGCCGCGACCACGCCGCCGCCGCTGAACAGCAGCCACAGGTACGCCTCCGCCCGCCGTCTCATGGCGACCGCAGCACGACGTACGCGAGGATCGCGGAGACCAGCAGCCAGGCCGAGTGGTTGCCCCCCTGGATCATCCAGGCGGGCACCCGCCAGCCGTCCAGCCGCACCACGGTGGCCTTCGGGGCCAGGTTGAGGAACGTGAGCGCGTGGAAGCCGGTCGCGGCCAGCGCCACCCCGTTGACCGCGATCATCCAGGGCTGCCGGGCGAGCGCCACGAAGCCGTCGTACCCGCCGCCCGCCAGCGCGGCGATCATCAGCAGCAGGTACGCGACCGCCCAGGCGACGAACACGCTGGTCAGCTCGCGCAGCACGAAGAGCGCGTAACGCCGGGAGCGGGTGAACCAGAGCCGGTCCCTGCGGGGGACGTAGGCCCCGGTCATCGCCGGCTCCACGGCAGCACCGAGCGGAGCGCCGCCGTCAGCTTGTAGCGCTGGATCGCCTCGGCGGGGTCGACGTGCTTGGGGCAGGCGTTCGTGCACTCGCCGACGAACGTGCAGCCCCAGACGGCGTCCTCGTGGCCGAGCACGTCGAACCGGTCGTCCATGTCGCGCGAGTCGAGGTTGTAGCGCTGCGCCAGCGCGATCGCCGCGGGGCCCAGGAAGTCCGGGTCGAGCACGTACACCGGGCAGGCCGAGTAGCAGAGCATGCAGTTGACGCACATGCTGTACTGCTTGTACGCGTCGAGCTGGGCCGGGGTCTGCGCGTACTCGGTGGTCAGCGGCGGTTCCTCGCCCTCCCTGACCAGCCACGGCCGCACCGACGACAGCTTGGCCAGGAAGTCCTCGATGTCCACCACCAGGTCCCTGATGACCGGGAACCCCTTCAGCGGCTCGACCCTGACCGGTCCCGTCCCGTACTCGGTGAGGAAGGTGCCGCAGGTCAGCCGGGGCTCGCCGTTGACGGTCAT
Source organism: Nonomuraea corallina (assembly GCF_027620315.1). Taxonomy (GTDB): domain Bacteria; phylum Actinomycetota; class Actinomycetes; order Streptosporangiales; family Streptosporangiaceae; genus Nonomuraea; species Nonomuraea corallina. The sequence goes on from NZ_JAPNNL010000016.1 coordinate 69,414, forward strand.
GCCGCACGACCCGCAGATGCCCATCCGGCACGACCAGCGGAACGACAGCGTGCCGTCCAGCCGGTCCTTGACGTAGGCGAGCCCGTCGAGCACCGCCCAGTCGGGCCTGAGCGGCACCTCGTACGGGACGAGCACCGGCTCCTCGTCCTGCCCGGGGCGGTACCGGGCCACTTCCAGGCGGATCGACTCCTCAGTCACGGCCGTAGACCCTTTCCCCTGGCGGCCAGCGGGTGATGGTGACGGGCAGCAGCCCCACCGAGGGGGTGCCGTCGGGGGCGCGGTGGACCAGCGAGTGCGCCAGGTAGGCGCCGTCGTCCCTGGCCGGGAAGTCGGTGCGCTGGTGGGCCCCGCGCGACTCCTGCCGGTTGAGCGCGCAGGCCACGATGGTCCGTGCCACGTCGAGCATGGCCCGCAGCTCCAGCAGGTTGATCAGCTCGGTGTTGAAGGCGGTGCTGGTGTCGTCGACGCGCGTCTCCAGCGCGCGTTCGCACAGGCCGGCGAGGGTGTCGGCGGCCTTGGCCAGCACGTCGCCGCCGCGGTAGATGCCGGCGGCGCCCTCCAGCGTGTGCTGCATCTCCTCGCGCAGGTCGGCGATGCGCTTGCCGTGCGCGCGGCCCTCGCGG
>NZ_JAPNNL010000160.1 GCF_027620315.1 Nonomuraea corallina
CAGGGCCGCACTCCCTTTCCGGGAGTGCGGCCCTGTGGCGTTTGGACCGTTACGTCATCGTGACGCCGGATCTGCCGTCGAAACAGGTGTCCCAATTGTCACACCTACGTACGCGTTCGACGCGGAGAACCATAGCTCAGGAGTAAGACCCGTGAATCTCTTCCCCCGGATTCTCGCCGCCGCCGCCCTGGCGACCGCGGTGGCCTGCGCGGCCGAGGGCACCCCCGCCCCGCAGCAGGCCGCCGCGCGGCAGGCGGCGCGGCCTCAGGCGGTGCAGTCCCAGGCGGTCCAGCCTGAGACGGTGCAGGCGACCCAGCCCGCCACGAAGCCGCAGAAGAAGTTCAAGCTCGGCATCGCCGACATCACCCCCATGGGAGAGAAGACGGAGAAGGTGGGGGTCGGCTTCCCCATCATCGTCACCTTCGACCGTGACGTGCCCGACAAGGCCGCCGTCGAGTCCGTGCTCAGCGTGCAGGCGGAGAAGCCGGTCGAGGGCGCCTGGCGGTGGGTGTCACCCCGCAAGGTCATCTACCGCACCAAGACCTACTGGCAGCCGTACCAGAAGGTGCTGTTCAAGGCCCAGCTCAGCGAGATCCCCGGCAACCACAAGGCCAGGAACGTCAGCCGCCGCTTCGCCGTCGGGGCCAAGCACGTCTCGCTGGTCGACACCCGCAAGCACGTCATGAAGGTCTACCGCAACGGCAGGCTGGCCAAGAAGATCCCGATCAGCGCCGGCCGGGGCGGCATGATCAGGAACGGCGTCGACGTCTACCTGACCACCAGCGGCGTCCACCTGACCATGGGCAAGAAGGCCGTGGAGACCATGACCTCGTCGTGGATGGGGGTGACCGACCCGAAGGACCCGCGCTACTACAAGGAGGAGATCCCCTGGGCGGTCCGCATCTCCGACAGCGGCGAGTACGTCCACCAGAGCTTCGGCGACTACCAGTATCTCGGCCGGTCCAACCAGAGCCACGGCTGCGTCCGCGCCACCCCGGCCGGAGCCAAGTGGTTCTACCAGATCAGCCAGCGCGGCGACGTCGTCAAGATCGTCGGCACCAAGCGCAAGCTCCAGTGGAACAACGGCTGGAGCTACTGGCAGCTCAACTGGACCCAGTGGAAGAAGGGCAGCGCCCTGCGCGCCGCCCAGAGCTGACGCCCTGGCGCGGGCCCGCGCCGGTCAGAGTTTCTCCAGGGGCGCGTACGCGAGCAGGAGCGTCTTCTCGCCCCCCGAGCCGAAGTCGATCTTGACCTTGGTCTTCTCGGCCACGCCGTCGACCGACACCACGGTGCCGAGTCCGAACGCGTCGTGGGTGACCCGGTCGCCCGGCGTCAGCGACGGCATGCTCCGGCCGCCGGTCTTCTTCGGAGCCGCCGCCGCCGGGGCGGGCTCGCGGCGGGTGGCGGCGCTCCACGCGGACTTGTCGGGATCGCTACGCCACTCGACCAGCTTGGCCGGCACCTCGCCGACGAACCGCGAGGCCGGGTTGAACGACGGCGCCCCCCAGGAGCTGCGCACCGCGGCCCGCGTCAGGTAGAGCCGCTGCTGGGCGCGGGTGATGCCGACGTAGGCCAGCCGGCGCTCCTCCTCCAGCTCCTTCGACTCGCCGATGGAGCGGATGTGGGGGAAGACGCCGTCCTCCATGGCGGTCAGGAAGACCACCGGGAACTCCAGGCCCTTGGCGGTGTGGAGGGTCATCAGCGTCACGACGCCCTGGCCGCCGTCCTGCTCCGGGATCTGGTCGGCGTCGGCGACCAGCGACACCTGCTCCAGGAACTCCACGAGCGTGCCCTCGGGGTTGGCCTCCTCGAACTCGCTCGCCACCGAGACCAGCTCCTGGAGGTTCTCCAGGCGGGACTCGTCCTGAGGGTCCTCGGACGCCTCCAGCTCGGCGCGGTAGCCGGTGGCCGCCAGCACCTCCTCGGCCAGCGTGGACGGCGGCACCCCCTCGCTCTTGGTGATCAGCTCCTCCAGCATCGCGACGAACTCCCTGATCGCGTTGAGCGAGCGGGTGGCCATGCCCGGCGCCTCGTCGGCCCGCCGCAGCCCTTCCCAGAACGGGATCCGCTCGCGCGCGGCGAACGCCTCCACCATCGCCTCGGCGCGCTCGCCGATGCCGCGCTTGGGCACGTTGAGGATGCGGCGCAGCGACACCACGTCGAGCGGGTTGGCCAGCACCCGCAGGTAGGCCAGCAGATCCTTGACCTCCTTGCGCTCGTAGAAGCGCACCCCGCCGACGACCTTGTAGGGCAGGCCGGTGCGGATGAAGATCTCCTCGAACACCCGGGAGGCCGCGTTGGTGCGGTAGAAGACGGCGACGTCGCCCGGCCTGACCCCCTCCTCGTCGGCCAGCCGGTCGACCTCCTGCGCCACGAACACGGCCTCGTCGTGCTCGTTGTCGGCGACGTACCCCACGATCTTCGGCCCGTCGCCCTGGTCGGACCAGAGGTTCTTCGGCTTGCGCGACTCGTTGCGGGAGATGACCGCGTTGGCGGCGGCCAGGATGTTCTGGGTGGAGCGGTAGTTCTGCTCCAGCAGGATCGTGCGGGCGTCGGGGTAGTCGCGCTCGAACTCCAGGATGTTGCGGATCGTCGCGCCGCGGAAGGCGTAGATCGACTGGTCGGCGTCGCCCACCACGCACAGCTCCGACTGGCCGGTGCCGGAGCGCACCTGCTCGCCGTCGGCGGTGCGCAGCTCGGGGAAGCCGACCAGCTCCCGGATCAGGATGTACTGAGCGTGGTTGGTGTCCTGGTACTCGTCCACGAGGACGTGGCGGAACCGCATCCGGTAGTGCTCGGCCACCTCGGGGAAGAGCTGGAAGAGCGTCACCGTGTTCATGATGATGTCGTCGAAGTCCATCGCGCCGGCCTCGGTGAGCTTGAGCTGGTAGCTCTTGTAGGCCTGGGCGAGCGTCTTCTCCAGGTGGGAGCCGGCCCGGTCGATCGCGGTCTCGTAGTCGATCAGCTCGTTCTTGAAGTTGCTGACCTGGGCGGAGAACGACCGGGGCGGGTAGCGCTTGGGGTCGAGGTCCATCTCGCGGCAGACCATGGCCATGAGGCGCTGGGAGTCGGCCTGGTCGTAGATCGAGAAGCTGGACGGGAAGCCGAGCCGCTTGGCCTCGCGGCGCAGGATGCGCATGCAGGCGCTGTGGAAGGTCATCACCCACATGGCGCGCGAGCGCGGGCCGACGAGCTTGTCGATGCGCTCCTTCATCTCGCGCGCGGCCTTGTTGGTGAACGTGATGGCCAGGATCTCGCCCGGGTGGACGTCGCGCTCGGCGAGGAGGTAGGCGATGCGGTGGGTGAGCACCCGCGTCTTGCCGGACCCGGCCCCGGCGACGATCAGCAGAGGGCTGCCGTGATGGAGCACGGCCTCGCGCTGCTGTGGGTTGAGGCCATCGAGCAAGGGGTGGTCAACAGAGACGTGGGTGGGCACGTACCTAGGTTAAGACCCCTCACCGACAATCGGCGCCCGGAATGCCGGGGAGCGGACTCCCGTTGTGCCCGAAGACGCCTCGGAAAGGGGAGCCATGCTGCCGGAGAGTGAGATCACCAGGGTCCTCGTCGTGACCGCGCACCCCGACGACGCCGACTTCGGCGCCGCGGGCAGCGTGGCCCTGTTCGCCGACCGGGGCGTGGAGGTGACCTACCTGCTGGTGACCGACGGCGACGCCGGCGGCAACGACCGCGCCCTGGACCACTCCGGCATGGCCGAACTGCGCCGCGCCGAGCAGGCCGCGGCGGCCAAGTGCGTCGGCGTGAGCGACCTGCGCTTCCTCGGCTTCCCGGACGGGACCGTGGTGCCCTCGCTGGACCTGCGCAAGGAGATCGCCCGCACCATCCGGCAGGTGCGGCCCGAGCTGGTGATCACTCATCACCCGGAGCGCAACTACCAGTTCATCGCCCCCAGCCACCCCGACCACCGGGCGGTCGGCGGCGCCACGCTCGACGCCGTCTACCCCGACGCCCGCAACCCGTACGCCTTCCCCGACCTGCTGGACGAGGGGTTGGAGGCGTGGACCGTGCGCGAGGTGTGGCTGATGGGCGGGCCCACCAGGAACCACTGGGTGGACATCACCCCGGTCCTCGACCGCAAACTGGCGGCGCTGCAGTCGCACACCAGTCAGGTGGGTCACGTCGAGGGGTTCGTGGAGACGGTCAGGGGCCGGCTCGCCACCTGGGCCCGGCAGGCGGGCCTCCCCGACGGGCACTACGCCGAGGGCTTCCAGGTCGTCGACACGGCATAGACCGGTCCACCGGACCGCTACGGCACCGAGCCGGGCGGCGCCACCCACAGCGACGGCTGCCCCGTGACCTCGGCGATCCGGTCGTAGTCGCGGTCGTAGTGCAGCACCGTCGCGCCGTGCACCTCGGCGCAGGCGGCGATGAGCAGGTCCGGCGGGCTTACGCCGCGATGCTGGGAGGACTTGATCAGCTCCCGCTGGACCTCGCGGGCGCGCGCCCAGACGTCCTGCCCCGCCGACAGCCTGATCACCTGGTGCTGGGCGCGGATGACGCGCTTGTAGTGGGCGTGGCTACGCGCGCTGTAGCCGACCTCGAGGTCGATGATGTCGCAGGTGGCCACGACACGGGCCGCGTAGAGCGGGTGCAGCGCCTTGGCGACGACCTCGCTGGTTCTGATGCGCGCCAGCGCGCTCGTGTCGAGCAGGTAGATCACTCCTGTCGCCGCCACGCATGCTTCATGACCTCCGGATCCAGCAGATCCGGGCTGCCCTCCGTCCGCCAGAACTCGAACGCCTCGAGCGCTTCCGCCCTCTCCTCGTCCCGTTCGAGCACCGAACGCAGGGCCGAGTGGACCGTCTCCTTCATGCTGCCCGTGCCCAGCTTGTCCTGGACCGCCTGCACGAGCTCCTTGTCGATGTCGATGACCGTTCGCATGGAACACCACCTCCGAACCTCCAGCGTATATCACGGATTGTGATCTTGATATACGCACTCTCCGTGTTCAGATGAACACGTTGAGGCGCGGGCACGACCTTAAAGCACAGGTCAAGAGAAGGTGTGCAGGCCGGAGCCGCGAGGTGAAGGATCCTCATCCCCGGGCGGAGACCAGCCTCACCGCCGGGAGAACATCACCAGCGCTGCCGGGCCTCCTCCGCCCAGCCGGTCAGCCCGTCGAGCTCCACCCACGTGCCGTCGTCCGCCCTGGCGCGGCCGGCGAAGTGACCGAAGCACTGATGGGTCTCCGAGCCCACGACCCCCAGCTCGGTGCGGGCCGCCCGCTCGTAGAACGGCGTGAACTCCGCCTCCACCCGAGGGCCGGTGATCCGCCACGGCCGCATCCAGTCGCGCCGGTCGTAGCTCCACTCCAGCTCTTCGCTGATCTTGTGCAGCCGCCCGCCGACGAACAGGGCGTTCTCGGTGCTCCCGGTGCCGGCCGTCCAGCGCCCGCCGAGCTGGATCGCCCTGCCGGGCGCGCAGCCCGCCGCCCAGTTCCAGGTGATCGAGTACGGCCAGCGGCCCCGCCCGTGGTCGAGCACGGCGAACGAGTCCTCCTCCCGCACCTCGTACGGGACCGAGTCGAGCACCAGTTTGCCGCGGACCGGCCGGCCGAGGTCCTTGACCGTGTACTGGAAGCGCCGCCGGCTCCACGGCACCACCACGCCGAGCGACTCGTGACCCTCGCGGAGCGGGAGCTCCAGGTCGACCTCGATGCCCTCGGCGCGGGCCCGCAGGGAGGCGCCGGCGTCGGTCTGGGCGATCTGGATGGAGAGACCGGAGGCCGCGGCGACGGCGGTGCCCTGGCCGCTGCGGTCGGGCATGACGGTGCCGCGGGCGAGGGGCACCACCACGTCCTTGCTCACTTCCCTGCCCGCGGCGCGGTCGAGCACGTAGAGGCCGTGCACGCCAGCGTAGTCGATCGAGGACGCCACGACGCCGACGATGTGGGACGGGGTGACGATCCCCCAGTACTCCCAGCGCTTGGTACGGCCCCAGCCGCGCAGGTTGGCCCGGTGCAGCGGCCGGCGGGTCCAGCCCACGGCGGCGGGGTTGAGCCGCCCGTCGGGCAGGCAGAGGTCCACCGGTTCGGTGATCTCACGCTCGTGGGTCGTCATCAGAGGGAGACCTCCTGCCGGACGGGTTCGGTCTTGGCCGCGGCGAGGCGGGCGAAGAGGTAGCCCAGCGAGTTGGTCGCCAGATGCAGCATCGCCGGCGCCAGCAGCCCGCCCCGGCGCCGCAGCTCGGTGAACAGGACTCCGGCGGCGGCCGTCGCGAGCACGCTGCCCGCCACGACCCGCGCCGTGTCGAGCCGCTGCGGCGACTCGCCCGCGACGGCGGCCCCCAGCGCCGGGTTGGCCCGCGCCATGTCGACGGCCGGCAGGATGTGCCAGAGCCCGAACAGCGCCGACGACACCGCCGTGGCGGTGGCCTGGCCGTGGTCCCGGCGCAGCAGGGCGTGCAGCGCCCCGCGGAACCCGACCTCCTCCAGCAGGACCGTGCCGACCGGGACCTGGAGCAGGGCCTCCTCCAGGACGCGGGCGCGGGTGAGCGACAGCGCCCGCTCGTCGTGGAAGAGGGGGCGGGTACGGGAGAGGCTGACGCCCGCCGTGTAGACCGCCACCACGCCGGCCGCCAGCGCCCCGCCGATCAGCGCTCCCCTGCGGCCGTGCTCGAAGCCCAGCTCCTCCCAGGTCACCCCCGACCTGCGGGCCATCGCGACCAGCGCCGCCGTGGCGGCGGCGGACGTGAGCGGGCCCAGCCGGGGCGCGACCCGGTTGTTGATCACGTTGGCCGCCGTCAGCACGGCGATCGAACGAAGCAGCACCCTTGAAGGTTAGCCGGACTCACGATCTCCCCCACCAGAGGGTGAGACCCACACGCCCACGACGCCACCGCCAGGTCAGCAGGCCGCCGGGTCACGAGACCGCCGCGTCAGCAGGCCGCCGCGTCAGCAGGCCGCCGGGTCAGGAGGCCGCGGAGCCGGGGAGGCTCGCGGGGAGGCGGGAGCGGCGGCGTTCGTCCGGGGTGAGGCCGCCCCAGATGCCGTCGGCCTCACCTGCCCGCACCGCGTACGACCGGCACTCGGTGAGGACCTGGCACGTCGCGCAGACGGCCTTGGCCCGCGCCTCCTGGGCGGGTGAGGGGGCGAGGGGGAAGAAGAGCTCCGGGTCGCTGGACTTGCAGGCCCCGCTGCGCAGCCAGCCGATCTCCTCCAATGGCATAGGGGTAACGCTATGACGTGTACAAGATCAGTCGCATCATCCTGGGGATTGACATGCGGCTACCTCACCAGGAGTGCGGCTCAGCAGGAGTGCGGCTCAGCAGGCGTCGACCCCGCGCGTGTAGCCGGCGGCGAACGACCGCTGGCGCTGCTCGGCCGTACCGTGGGCGGCCGGGTCGAGCCAGTCGTCGGTCGGGTCGCCCGCGGCGGCCAGGTTGAGCAGGAGCTCCTCCTCGTCACCCGGCTCGGCGGTCAGCGCGCCCGAGTCGATCAGCGCGCGCAGCGTGCCGCCCGCGTAACAGTCGGCCTGCAGCTCCAGTTGGACGTTGAGCTCGAAGGCGGTGTCCATCTGGGCCTGCACGGCGTGGCCGAACTCGTGCGGGATGATCAGGTAGACGGAGCCGTCGCCTATCCGGCTCCACAGCGTCCGCATCCACTCCTCGTCGTAGGCGATGAAGTGGCCCGCCGAGCAGTAGAAGGCGTTGTTCGGCGCGGACGGCTGCCCGCCGCAGGCCGGCCCGTCCGCCCCGGAGTAGGGGACGAAGTCGTTGATCGGGCGATAGGTCGCCCCGGACGCCGCGAAGTACTGCTTCCAGAACTCCTCCGACAGCGTCCTGGCCCCCCGCACGTCGTCCTCGAACGTGTCGAGACCGCGCCGGTCCCTGGACGGCGACGTGGCCAGTCCGCAGGCGGCGGCCGGGAGCAGAAGCAGCGCGGCGAGGGCGAGACGTACGAAGGGGGTCACAGGCCTCAGACTGCCCAGGTGTGCACGGGCTCATTCGCGTGCATCCGGGTGAGGTATTCCATCGTCATCGCCCGCAACGCCTCGTGGCGGTCGCCGCCGATCGCCCGTACCTTCTCGACCTGCCAGGTCGCCCCGGTGCGGCCGGTCAGGCAGCGGCCCTCGATGACGCCCAGCAGCCGGCCGGAGACCTCGCGGTCCACGCCCAGCCGGTCCAGCCCTTCGGACGCCATCGGCAGCAGGCGGCGCAGGATCAGCTCGTCGGCCGGCACCTCGCCGACGCCCGGCCAGTACAGGCGGGCCTCCAGACCGTGGCGGGCGGCGGCGTAGAGGTTCTCCTCGGCGGCGGCGAACGACATCTGGCTCCAGATCGGCCGTTCCGCGTACGGCAGCACGCCCATCAGCCCGTAGTAGAAGGCGGCGTTGGCCGCGATGTCGAGCACGGACGGGCCGGCGGGCAGCACCCGGTTCTCCACGCGCAGGTGCGGCTTGCCGTTCACCACCGCGTACACGGGACGGTTCCACCGGTAGATGGTGCCGTTGTGCAGGGTCAGCTCGTGCAGCTCGGGGACGCGGCCCCGGTCCAGCTCCGCCCGGGGGTCCTCCTCCTCGCAGATCGGCAGCAGGGCCGGGTAGTAGCGGACGTTCTCCTCGAACAGGTCGAAGACGCTGGTGATCCACCGCTCGCCGAACCACACCCGGGGCCGCACCCCCTGCGCCTTCAGCTCGGCCGGGCGGGTGTCGGTGGCCTGCTCGAAGAGCGCGATCCTGGTCTCGCGGTGCAGCTCCTTGCCGAACAGGTACGGCGAGTTGGCGGCGACGGCGACCTGGGGGCCGGCGATGGCCTGGGCGGCGTTCCAGTGCGCCGCGAACGCCTGCGGGCTGACCTGGAGATGCAGCTGGACGCTGGTGCAGGCGGCTTCGGGGGTGATGCTGTCGGCGTGCGTGTCCAGTCGTTCGACGCCCTCGATCTCCAGGTGCAGGTCCTCGCCCCGGGCGGCGAAGATCTGCTCGTTGAGCAGCCGGTAGCGGGGGTTGGCGGACAGGGTGCCCTCGCCGATGTCCTCCTCGCGCAGCGTGGGCAGGATGCCGACCAGCATGAGGTGGGCGCTCTGCGACCTGGCGCGCTCCTCGGCGTGGTTGAGCCGGGCGCGCACGTCCTCCTCCAGCCTGCGCATCCCGTCACCGCTCAGCTCCTGCGGCCGGCCGTTGATCTCGATGTTGAACTGGCCCAGTTCGGTCGCCCAGTCGGGCCGGGCGATGGCGGCGAGCACCTCGGCGTTGCGCATGCACGCCCCGCCCTCGCCGTCGACGATGTTGAGCTCGATCTCCAGGCCGGCGAGCGGCCGGTCGTCCTCGAACTTCGACTCGCGCAGCAACTGCGCGAAGACGTCGAGGCACCGGCGCACCTTCTCGCGGTACTTCCGGCGGTCGTCCCGGCTGAACACGACGACCGGCACATCTCTGCCCATAACTGGCAATGTCGCACGCCAGCCCCGGTTAAACCACCCCATCCGTCCCTCGGCTGAGGCAAGGAGCACCTGCGAAGCGACGGGATTGCGCTGCCCGACGGTCAGACGAGGCGGCGGGCGGTGGCCCAGCGGGAGAGCTCGTGGCGGTTGGAGAGCTGGAGCTTGCGCAGCACCGACGAGACGTGGGTCTCCACCGTCTTCACCGAGATGAACAGCTCCTTGGCGATCTCCTTGTACGCGTAGCCGCGGGCGATCAGCCGCAGCACCTCCCGCTCCCGCTGGGTCAGCGAGTCGAGCTCGGGGTCGATGGAGGGCGCCTCCGACGAGGCGAAGGCGTCGAGGACGAACCCGGCCAGCCGCGGCGAGAAGACCGCGTCGCCGTCCGCGACCCGGCGGATGGCGTCGGTCAGCTCCCTGCCGCTGATGTTCTTGGTGACGTAGCCTCGGGCGCCGCCCCGGATGACGCCGATCACGTCCTCGGCCGCGTCCGACACCGACAGGGCGAGGAAGCATACCTGCGAGCCGGAGCCGAGCACGCGGCGCAGCACCTCCTGGCCGCCGCCGCCCGGCATGTGCACGTCCAGCAGGACGACGTCGGGCCGCAGCTCCGCGATGGCCTTGACGGCCGAGTCCACGTCCTCGGCCTCGCCCACGACCTCGATCGAGTCGCCCAGCTCGGCCCGCACTCCCGAGCGGAACAGCCGGTGGTCGTCGACGATCAGCACCCGCGTCATTGCTTCTCCACCTTCATCGTCAGCATCACTTCGGTGCCCTCACCAGGCTCGGTACGCACTCTGGCGGCGCCGCCGTGACGTTCCATCCTTCCGATGATGGACTCCCTGATCCCCATCCTGTCCACCGGCACCGCGTCGAGGTCGAACCCCTTGCCCCGATCCTTCACGAAAATCGTGGCCTCTTCACCCTCGACTTCGGCGTACACGGAGATGGACGGGCTCTCAGAGTATTTGGCCGCGTTGACCATCGCCTGCCGGCCCGCCTTGAGCATGGCCGCGAGCCTGCCCCCGGAGTCGAGGCCGATGTCGCCGACGCAGACCACCTCGATCGGGACGCCGTGCGCGTCCTCCTCCTCGGCGGCGATCCGGCGCACGGCGGCGGCGAGGGTGGCGTCGGCGTCCTGGGCGGGCTGGTAGAGCCAGTTGCGCAGGTCCCGTTCCTGGGCGCGGGCCAGGCGGGTGACCTCGCGCTGGTCGTGCGCGACGCGCTGGATGAGGGTGAGCGTGTGCAGGACCGAGTCGTGCACCATCGCGGCGACCTCGGCCCGCTCCTCCTGGCGGATGCGCTCACGCCGTTCGAGCTGCAGCTCCTTCCACAGGCCGGCCAGCCACGGCGCGGCGATGACCGCCAGCCCGCCGACCACGACCACCGTGAGCAGCAGGCCCTGGCCCGCCTCATGGAGCTGGCCCTCGACCATCAGGAAGCCGACGCCGCCCGCGACCACCAGCATCACGCCGAGGAGCGTGCGCACGCGGTTCTTCCTGATGCTCCTGGTCGCGCCGCTCACCCAGTGCTTGCGGCGCTCCGGGTCGGCCTGCTGCCACAGAATCAGCCCGCCGATGCCGCCGATCGCGAACGGCAGCATGCCGACGCCGCCCCGCGAGGCGCCGGTCAGGAACCCGAACGCGAACAGCGCCACCCCGATCGCGGTGAACGCGGCCAGCTGGCTCCAGTCACGGGCGGGCGGCTCTCCCTGGTACGGCTCACGCGGCGTGATCATCCACAGCACCGCGTACGCCACGCCGCCGACCCCGCCCACGACGCTGAGCAGCACGAACACGAGCCTGATCACGACCGGATCGAGCTTGAGCTGCGCGGCCAGGCCCTGGGCGACACCGCCCACGAGGCGGCCCTCCATGGGGCGCATCATGCGGCGGTACGGCACGCCGGCCTCGGGCTCGACGACTGTCTTCTGGTCTGCCATAACACCGTCATCGTCACATGTCGTCGTGTGCCTGAACATCAGGGAACGACCCCCGGGTCGGGTCAGGGGTCTCCCGGATGCGTGCCCCCGCGGGGGTGGGTCACGATGGTCCCATGACAGAAGCGCCCCCCAGGGAACCGGCCTCGCCCCCGGACGTGCTGTGCCGCAGCGGCGAGGGACGATTTCTCATGGGCGTGTGCGCCGGGCTCGGCAGGCACACCGGCATCGACCCGGTGGTGTTCCGGGTGGGGTTCGTGATCCTGCTGTTCGGGTCCGGCATCGGGCTGTTCCTGTACATCGCGGCTTTCCTGCTGATGAAGGAGCCCAGCGGACGGCCGGGGCTCATCGAGCAGTGGACCCGGCGCGACTTCGACGCCGACGCGGTGATGGCGCTGCTGACGGCCGTGCTGGCGCTGGGGCTGGGCATCAACCTGTCGACGGTGTGGCTGGACACCGGGACGCTGGTCGCGGGGCTGTTCCTGGCCGTCGCGCTGCTGGCGGCGCACGCCCACGGGGTCGACCTGCTGGGGCTGGTGCGCTCGATGCCCGAGCGTCTCAACCGGCGTCCCCGGCCCACTGATCTGGACGAACCCGCCCACGGGCAGGCCCCCCGCGTCTCCCCGTACCCGCAGTCCGCTCCCACGGTCGCCCACCGTCCGCCGGTCGGCGAGCCTCTCCGGGAGGGCGCCGGCGGTCTCGCCGCGCCGCCTCCGGCCGAGAGCGTCGCGGCGCACCGCGACATGCCCGCGCCGGACGAGCCCGCGACCCCGGCCGCCGATGACGACACGGCGATACGGGCCGTTCAGGACGACGCGGCGGTCCCGGCCTACCGGCCGCTCGCCGGTGACACCGGGCCCGGCTCACGCGAGGAGACGCGTATCGGCTCGTACGGGGAGGCCGGGTTCGGGGCGTGGGGGGAGCCGTTCGCGCCGCACGGCCCGTACCAGCCGCTCGACCCCGCCAAGCGGGCGGGCGGTCACTCGCCGTACGACCCCGCGCTCTATGGGCGGACAGGGCCGAGCAGGCGACAGAGCAAGCGGCCGAGGTCGTTCATCGGCGTCATCACCATGCTGCTGGCAATGATCATTGGAGGGATTCTCGTGACCGTGCAGGCGGCGTCGCCTTCGGGCGTGCAGCCCACGATCGTCGGCGGCGCGGTGCTGGTCACCATCGGGGCGGGGCTGCTGGTCGCCGCCTGGTGGGGCAGGGGCGCGGGGCTGGTGGGCGCGGGCACGATGGTGGCCGCGCTGATCGGGGTCGGGCTGATGTTCGGCGGGCTTCCGACGAAGGTGGGGGCGTCCGTCTGGCTTCCGACCAGCCTGGAGGAGACGCGCCAGGTGTTCGACGTGGGCGTGGGCGACGGCGAGCTGGATCTGTCGGAGCTGCCGCTGAAGCCGGGGTCGAGGGTGGAGGTGCGCGCCGCGGTGTCGATGGGCAGCCTGGAGGTGATCGCGCCGCCCGAGGCACGGCTGGAGGTGCACGCGACGAACCAGGTCGGCGACATCCAGGTGGACCGGGTGCTGCGCGGGGGCGTGAAGGTCCGGCTGGACAAGGTGCTGGAGCCGGAGGTGGCGCCCAAGGGCGAGCCGGCGACGCTCGTGCTGAACATCCGGGGCGGGGTCGGCGACGTGGAGGTGCGGCGTGCCGCGTGATCTCGACCGGCCGCGGCGTCTGCACAGGACCGACTGGATGGCGTTGCTGAGCGGAATCCTGTTCATCGTGCTGGGAATCTTGATCCTGACGCGGTCGATCAAGGATCCGCTGGTCCTGTTGCCTCTGGTGGTCACGGGGCTGGGGTTCTCGGGGCTCGTGGCGATCATTGCCAGGGTCTTTCGTGGTAAGTGACCCTTGACCGGGAGAAACCCGGGCGTACGGTGGGCTTTGTCCGCCTTTTCCCTGCTCCTGTGAGGGAGGACGTATGCCCCGAATCTCCGTCAAAGTTGACGGAATCGCCTATGAGGAGGACGTCGAGCCGCGACTTCTTCTCGTCCACCTACTCCGAGAACGCCTCGACAAGACCGGAACCCCCGTCGGCTGCGACACCAGCAACTGCGGCGCCTGCACCGTGATGCTCGACGGCAAGACCGTCAAGAGCTGCACGATGCTCGCGGTGCAGGCCGACGGCTGCGAGATCGTCACCATCGAGGGCCTGGCCGCGAACGGGTCGATGCACCCGATGCAGCGGGCCTTCCACGAGGAACACGCGCTGCAGTGCGGCTACTGCACGCCGGGCATGGTCATGGCCGCCATCGACCTGCTGAGAGACACACCGGACCCGTCGGAGGAGGAGATCAGGGAAGGGCTCGACGGCAACCTCTGCCGCTGCACCGGCTACTGCAACATCGTCAGAGCGGTGAAACGGGGCGCCCAGGAGATGGGTCAGGCGGTGAAGTCGTCATGACCGAGGTGGGCAAGGCGAGAAAGCGCAAGGAGGACGCCCGGCTGCTGACCGGGCGCACGCGGTGGACGGACAACCTGCGGCAGCCGGGGATGCTGCACGTGGCCTTCCTGCGCAGCCCGATGGCGCACGCGCGGATCACCAGGGTGGACGTGACCGGGGCACGCGAGCTGCCCGGGGTGTTCGCGGCGTTCACCGGTCAGGACGTCGCGGACGAGCAGGGCAGCCTGCCGTGCGCGTGGCCGGTGTCGGAGGACATCGTCATCCCCGAGCACCCGCCGATGGCGGTCTCGGAGGTGCGGTACGCCGGTGAGATCGTCGCCTGCGTGGTGGCCACCGACCGCTACCGGGCGGCCGACGCGCTGGAGGCCATCGAGGTCGACTACGAGCCACTGCCGCCGGTGCTCGACCTGGAGGCGGCGCTCGCGCCGGACAGCCCGAAGGTGCACGAGGCGGGCAACCAGGCGTTCTCCGTCAAGATCACCTCGGGTGACGTCGAGGGGGCCTTCAGGGACGCCCCGGTGGTGATCGACCGGACGTACGTGCAGCAGCGCCTGATCGGCGCGGCCATGGAGCCCAGGGCCGTGCTGGCCGCCACCGACGGCGACTCCTACACCCTGTGGACCTCCACGCAGATCCCGCACGTGCTGCGGGTGATGCTGGCGATGGTCACGGGCATCCCGGAGCATCAGCTCCGGGTGATCGCGCCGGACGTCGGCGGCGGCTTCGGCACCAAGCTGCAGGTCACCGCGGAAGAGGTGCTCTGCTTACTGCTCTCCCGGCGGCTGGGCAAGGCCGTCAAGTGGACCGAGTCGCGCAGCGAGGGCAACATGGCCGTGCACCAGGGGCGCGGCCAGCTCCAGCACGTCAGGCTCGCGGCCGAGGCCGACGGCCGCATCCGCGGGCTCCAGGTCGACCTGCTGGCCGACATGGGCGCGTACCTGATGCTGGTCACCCCGGGCATACCGATGCTCGGCGCGACCATGTTCAACGCGATCTACAAGATGGACGCGTACGAGTTCGCCTGCAAGGGCGTGTTCACCACGAAGACGCCGACGGACGCCTACCGGGGCGCGGGCCGCCCGGAGGCCACGTTCGCGATCGAGCGGATCATGGACGAGCTGGCGGCGGAGCTGCGGCTGGACCCGATCGAGGTGCGGCGGCGCAACTGGATCAAGCACGAGGAGTTCCCCTACACGACGATCGCGGGCCTGACCTACGACTCCGGCAACTACGAGGCGGCGACCGACAGGGCGCTGCAGCTGTTCGGCTACGACAAGCTGCGCGCCGAACAGGCCGACCGGCGGGACCGGGGCGACCCGGTGCAGCTCGGCATCGGCGTCAGCACGTTCACCGAGATGTGCGGGCTGGCCCCGTCGCGGATGCTCGGCGAGGCCAACTACGGCGCGGGCGGCTGGGAGCACGCGTCGGTGCGGATGCTGCCGACCGGCAAGGTGGAGGTCGTCACCGGCACGTCGCCGCACGGTCAGGGCCATGTGACGTCGTGGAGCCAGATCGCGGCGGACGCGCTCGGCGTGCCGTTCGAGGACGTCACGGTGGTGCACGGCGACACCGCGATCTCGCACAAGGGCATGGACACCTACGGCTCCCGTTCGCTGGTGGTCGGCGGGGTCGCGGTGCTGCAGGCGTGCGAGAAGGTGCGCGAGAAGGCCCGCAGGCTGGCCGCCCACCTGCTGGAGTGCGCGCCGGACGACCTGGAGTTCGCCGGCGGCGCGTTCACGGTGAAGGGCACCGACTCCCGCACGACGATCCAGGAGCTGGCGCTGGCCGCCTTCGCCGCGCACAACCTGCCCGAGGGGGCGGAGGCCCGGCTGGACTCGGACGCCACGTTCGACCCGGTCAACTACTCCTTCCCGCACGGCACCCATCTGGCGGCGGTGGAGGTGGACACGGAGACCGGCCAGGTCAGGGTCCGCTCGTACGTGGCGGTCGACGACGTGGGCACGGTGATCAACCCGCTGATCGTCGAGGGTCAGGTGCACGGCGGCATCGCGCAGGGCATCGGCCAGGCGCTGTACGAGGAGGCCGTGTACGACGCGGAGGGCAACCTGCTCACCGCCACGCTGGCCGACTACCTGGTGCCGTCGGCGGCGGACCTGCCGGACTTCGTGACCGACAGGACCGAGACGCCGGCCACCAGCAACCCGCTGGGCGCCAAGGGCGTCGGCGAGGCGGGCACCATCGCCTCGACCCCGGCGGTGGTCAACGCCATCGTGGACGCGCTGCGGCCGCACGGGGTACGGGACGTGCCGATGCCGTGCACCCCCGAGCGGGTGTGGCGGGCGCTGGAAGGAGGACGGGCATGATCCCGGCACCGTTCGACTACGTGCGTCCCGGGTCGCTGCCGGAGGCGTGCCAGGAGCTGGCGGCGGACGAGGACGCCAAGGTGATCGCGGGCGGGCAGTCGCTGCTGCCGCTGCTGCGGCTGCGGCTGGCGTATCCGACGAAGCTGGTCGACGTGGGGCGGCTGCCGGAGCTCGCGGGCGTGCACGACCGCGGCGACCACGTGTTCATCGGCGCGATGACCACGCACGACGAGGTGCTGCGCTCGGAGGTGGTGGCGGCGGGCTGCCCGCTGGTGGCGCTGGCCACCGCCCTGGTCGCGGACCGGGCGGTGCGGCACCGGGGCACGTTCGGCGGGTCGCTGGCGCACGCCGACCCGGCGGGCGACCTGCCCGCCGTGCTGCTGGCGCTGGAGGGCGTGCTGGTGGCCCGCTCGGCGCAGGGCGAGCGGGAGATCCCGGCGGCCGACTTCTTCGTCGACTACCTGGAGACGGCGCTGGGCGAGGGCGAGATCCTGGCCGGCGCGAAGATCCCGAAGCTGGGCGACGGCTGGGGCTTCCACTACGAGAAGTTCCGCCGCACCGCGCAGTCGTGGGCGGTGGTCGGCGTGGCGGTGGCCGTGCGGCGGTCCAACGGCTCGATCCAGGAGGCCAGGATCGGGCTGACCAACATGGGGCCGACCCCGCTGCGGGCCCGGGTCGCCGAGTCCGCGCTGCAGGGTGTGGAGCTGGGTGACGGGATCAGGCGGGCGTGCGAGGAGGCGGCGGCGGACACCTCGCCGCCGGCGGATCTGCACGCTCAGCCGGACTACCGGCGGCATCTGGCCCGCGTGCTGACGCACCGCGCGGTGCGCACGGCGGCCGGTACGCC
>NZ_JAPNNL010000161.1 GCF_027620315.1 Nonomuraea corallina
CGCGGTCGCGATCCCGGCCTCGTCCGCCCTGCACGCCGGGCTGACCCGGCTGCCGCCCATGGCCGGGGCCGGACTCGCCGCGCCCTTCGGCGTGAACGCCGCGCAGGTGTGGTCCGTCGCCGGCGGCGCGCTGGCGCTGGCGGCGGTCCTCGTCGCGCCGTCGCTGCGGACCTCGTCGCCGGGGGTGCGCGGGCGGCGGGAACTGCTCGCCCGGTCCGGCGCCGACGTGCTGCTCGTGGCGCTCGCCGCCGTCGGCTGGTGGCAGTTGCGCGATCAACCGGCCGGTTCCGGGTCTCCGGTCGACGCTGTACGGGTGCTCGCTCCCGCGCTGCTGCTCATCGCCGGGTCCGCGGTGATGCTGCGGCTGGTGTGGCCCGCGTTGCGGCTCGTGGAACGGCTGGCCGGACGGGCTCGCGGGCTGCTGGTGCCGCTGGCCGCGTTCGAGGCCGCCCGCAGGCCGCAGGCGGTCGCGGCGGGGCTGCTGGTCGCGCTCGGCTGCGCGGCGGCCACGTTCGGGATCGGGTTCGACGCCACGTGGCAGCGGTCCCAGCAGGACCAGGCCGATCTGGCCGTCGGCACCGATCTCGCGCTCACCCTCACCGCCCCGCCCACCGCCGGGCAGGGCGCGAGGGTCGGCGAGGCCACCGGCGGCGAGGTGAGCCCCGCCACCGATCGGGGCGTCGCGGTCGGGCAGTGGCTCGGCGGCGCGGGCGACCCGCCGCGGCTGATCGCCGTGGACACCACGCGGGCCGGGGCGCTGCTGCGCGGGCGGCTGCGCGACGGCCAGACCTGGAACGCCGTCGGCGCCGTCCTCGCGCCCTCGACGCGCGTCTCCGGTGTCGCCGTCCCGGCCGGAGCCGCGCTCTCCCTGACGGGGAACGCGACCGGCGCGACGCCGCTCACCGTGACGCCCCGGCTGCTGCTGGAGGATGCGACGGGGCTGCGCACTCCGTGCACCGGCGCGCCCGTCCCGCTCGACGGGAATGCGCATCCGCTGCCGGACTGCGCGACGGCCGGAGGGCTCCGGCTGGTCGCGGTGTCCCTGCCGTTCGCGATCGAGCCGGGGAACGTGGGCACCGGGTACGCCGACCCCCTGGCGGAGCCCCCGGCGGGCGACAGCCGCGTCGCCGTCACGCTCACCGTGGCGGGGAGCGGCTCCGCGTCCTCGCCGTGGACCGCCACCTCGGCCGGGCCGGCCCCCGGGCAGCTCGGCGACCCGGCCGTCACCCTGACCGGCACCCCGGCGGGCACCCCGGCGGGCACCCGGTTGAGGATGACCACGACCGTCGCGCTGAAGGGCCCGCCGGAAGCCGCCAGGACCCTGGTCGCCACGGCCTTCCCGGCTCCGGGACCGGTGCCGGTCGCCGTCTCCGCCCGCTTCGCCGACGAGGCGGGCTCCCGGCCCGGCTCCCGGCTCGACCTCACCGTCGGGCTCACCCCCGTACAGGTGAGCGTGGCCGAGGTGCTGCCGGCCGTGCCTTCCGCTCCCGGCGCCGCGGCCGTCCTGGCCGACTTCGACGCCCTCTCGCGCGCTCTCGCCGTCAGCGGCGACTTCGACGTGCCCGTGGACGCGTGGTGGGTCGGCCGTCCCGCCGGGGACGACCTGGCCGAGCTCGGTCTCGGCGGCCTCACCACCCGCGCGTCGGAGGCCGCCCGGCTGACCGGCGGTCCGCTGCAGGCCGGGCTGCCGGCCGTGCTCCGGCTGCTCGTGCCGGCCGCCGTGCTGCTGATGCTCGCCGGGATCGTGCTGCACGTGACGTTCGACCTGCGGGCCCGCGCCGTCGAGGTGGCGCGCCTGCGGGGTCTGGGGATGACCCGGCGCGAGATCCGCGCCGTGCTGCTCGGCCAGCATGTCGGCATCCTGCTGCCGCTGCTCGCGGCGGGCGCGGTCGTCGGCGCGCTGGCCACCCGCGCCGTCGCGCCGCTGCTCGTCCGCTCCGACACCGGCGCGGCCCCCGTCCCCGAGGTCCTGCCCGTCTGGCCGTGGGCGGCCCAGGCCGTCCTGCTCGCCGCGCTGACGGTCGCGTGCGCGCTGGCGGTGAGCGCGGTGGTCGTCGTCCAGGCCCGGCTCGCCGACGCCGCGCATCTGCGGGTGGCGTCGTGAGGGTCCCAGCACCGCACTGGCCCAGCGTCGCCGGGCGCGCCCGCGCGGACGCGGGGCCGTTGCTCCTGGCCGCCGTCGTGGTGATGGCCGTCACGCTGCTCGCGGCCGCGACGCCGCCGCTCCTGGCCGCGACCGCAGACGCCGCCGTACGGGACGCGGTGCGCGCGGGCGGCGGCGACCTTCGAGTGCACAGCCGCATGGAGGTCGACGAGGGGCCGAACGCCGGCCGGGTCCGGCACCCCCGCCTCGCCGAGTCGGTGGACGACTTCCGGGTCAGAGCGACGGACGAGCTCGGCCCCGGCCTGCGCGCCGCCCTGCGCCCACCCGTCGCCGCCGTCGTCAGCCCCACCCTCAAGATCACTGACGGCAGTGTGCTGCGGACGTTCCAGCTCGCCTACGTCGCCCGCGACGGCGGGCCCGAGGTGACCTGGATCGCGGGCGGCCCGCCCCGGCCCACCGCCTCCGCGACGGCGACGATGGCCTACGGCGCGCCGCCGTGGCCGGTGCAGGTGGGCCTGTCGGAGGCGGACGCCGCCGCTCTCGAACTCCGTCCCGGCGACCGCCTCCCGATGGCCGACGACCAGGGGAATGACAAGGACGTCCGGATCAGCGGCGTCTTCCGGCCCCGGGACGGCGCCGATCCCGCCTGGCGGCTCCTGCCCTCGCTGCTGGGTCCCGTCGCCGGCGCGGACGGCACGGGATCCACCCGGTTCGCCGGGCTGCTGTCCCGCGACTCGCTGCCCGACGCCCGGCTCGCCTTCGGACCGGACGAGCTGCGGCGTACCGTCTCGTTCGCCCCCGACCCGGCCCGGCTCACCTGGGACACGGTCCCGTCGGTCGTCGCGAAGGTGGTGGCGCTCAAGGCGGCCTCCGGCTCCTCCGCCGCCCGGGACGGCTCGCCGCAGTGGGAGACCGGGCTCGACGGGGTGCTGCGGAACGTGAGCTCCCAGGTCGGCGCGGCGTTCTCGCAGGCGTCCGTCCTGCTCGTCACCCTGCTCGCCGTCGCCGTCCTGGTCCTGCTGCTCGCCGCCGACCTGCTGGTGCGCCGCCGCGCCCCCGCCCTGACGGCCGCCCGGCAGAGAGGGATGTCGCTCCCGGTGATCGGCGGCGAGCTGCTGCTCGAATCCGCCGTGATGGCGCTGCTGGCCGCGGCGGCCGGGCTCGGCCTGGCCCGGGCCGTCACGCCGGAGGTCTCGTGGGAGTGGATCGCGCCCGTGGCAGTCGCGGCCGTCGCCGCCGGACCGGCTTTCGGGACGCTCACCGCCGCCCGCGCCACCCGGGATCGCCGCGTCCCGGCCAACCGGAGCGCCCGGCGGTGGGTGCGCGACACCGTACGGCTGCGGCGGGCCGCTCTTGAGGCCGGCGTGCTGGCGGCCGCGTCCGGCGCCGTCGTCGCCCTGTACCAGCGGGGGGCCGGCGGCGGGATGCTGCCCGCCGGCGCGCCCGCCCTCTGCGCGCTCGCGGGCGGGCTGCTGCTGGCCCGCGCGCTGCCCCTCGGGACGCGCCTCGTGCTCGGGCGGCTGCTGCGGTCGAGCCGGCCGCTGGCGGTGTTCGGGGCCGCGAGGGCGGCGGCGACCTCGGCCCGCGTGCTCCCGCCGCTGGTGCTCGTGACCTCCACGGCCCTGACCTCGTACGCGCTCACGTTCGCCGCCGCGGCCGGCCGGGGCAGCGCGGGCGGGCCGCTGGCCGCGGGACTGGTGCGGCTGGCGTGGGTCTCGGCTGTCACCCTGCCGGTGCTGGGCCTGCTGGGACTCGCTCTCGGCGCGGCGGCAGGCGCGCCGGAGCGATGGCGGACCCTGACCCGGCTGCGCACCCTCGGGCTGCGGCCGCGGGAGGCCCGCCGGGTCGCCACGGGAGAACTGCTGCCGCCGGTGCTGGTCGCCGCCGTGGCCGGTCCGCTGCTCGGGGTGGCGCTCGCCCACCTGACGTTCGGCTCGCTCGCCCTGCGCCTGCTCGGGGCCGATCCGGAGCCGGCGCCGCCGTGGTGGGGGCTCGGCATGGTGGCGGTCGTGTTCCTGGCGGGGGTCGCCGTCGTGGTGCCCGTCGAGTCGGCGCTGCGCCGCCGCCGGCGCCTGGGCGAGGTGCTGCGCGCGGGCGACGGCTGAGCCGCTCGACAGTGGATATCGACGATAACGATAGACCGTTATCGACTTGACTTGAATCAGTGATAACTCGATACTGTTGCCATCGCTTACATGCCATCCGGTCGCGACGTCGGTCCGTACGGAGAAGGAGCATGATGATCTACCACGGCAGCAGATTCACCTTCCGGCCGGACGTGCCACCGGGCCGGCGGACGACGGCCCTCGACAGCCTGCGGGACCAGGGACGGACCGTCCCGTCGGTGACCTCCTTCCTGGTCGGCCGTGACGCCGGCGGCGCCTACGAGTGGGGCGCCGTCTTCGTCGTCGAGGACCTGGCCGGCTACCGCGCGTTCCTGACGCACCCCGCCAGCCGGTACGCCGACCGGATCGTCCGGCCGATGCTCGACGCGTCCATCTCGTTCGACCTCACCGACGACCCGGACCCGAAGGCCGCCGCGCGGATCGACGAGGTGCGTCGCCACGTGCTCGGCACGCCCGCCCCCAGCCGCCGTACGGTACTCAAGGCCGTCGCGGCGGGAACCGCCGCGGCCGCGACGGGCGTCGCCGCCCCCGCCGCCGCCCCCGCCGCCGCTCAGGCGTACGGCGTCGCGCCGGGGGCGTCGGTGGAGGTCTCGATGACGGTCAACGGGCGGCTGCGCAGGGTCGCCGTGGAGCCGAGGGTGACGCTGCTGGACGCGTTACGGGAACGGCTCGGTCTGACCGGCACCAAGAAGGGCTGCGACCGGGGCGAGTGCGGGGCGTGCACGGTGCTGGCCGACGGCGAACGGGTCAAGTCGTGCCTGACGCTGGCGGTGATGCGGCAGGGAGCCGAGATCACCACGGTGGAGGGGCTGGCGCGCGGAGAGGAGCTGCACCCCGTACAGGAGGCGTTCATCAGGAACGACGCCTTCCAGTGCGGCGCGTGCACGCCCGGTCAGATCATGTCGGCCGTGGCCTGCGTCGACGAGGGGCACGCGGGTTCGGAGGCGGAGATCCGCGAGTGGATGAGCGGCAACCTGTGCCGGTGCGCGGCCTACCAGAACATCGTCGCCGCCATCGCCGACGCCGCGCGGGAGGTGCGGCGATGAGGGCCTTCGGTTACACGGTCGCCCGCGATCCGGCGGAGGCCGTACGGCTGGCCGCGCACACCCCCGGCTCGACGTTCGTGGCAGGCGGCACGGACCTGCTGAACCTGATGCGCGACGGCGCGGAGGCCCACGACCACCTCATCGACGTCAACCGGCTGGACCTCGGCCGGATCACCGTCGCCGCCGGCTCGCTGCGGATCGGAGGCGCGGCACGGATGCGGCGGGTCGCCGAGCACCCCGGCGTCCGGCGGGAGTTCCCGATGCTGACGGAGGCGCTGCTGGCCTCGGCGTCCCCGCAGGTCCGCGTCATGGCCTCGATCGGCGGCAACCTGCTGCAGCGCACCAGATGCGGGTACTTCCGCGACGCCGCCTCTCCCTGCAACAAGCGGGTACGGGGCAGCGGCTGCCCGGCGATCACCGGGCAGAACCGGGGACACGCCATCCTGGGAGGCAGCGAGCACTGCGTCGCCACGCACCCTTCGGACCTGGCGGTGGCGCTGACCGCCCTGGACGCGACCGTGCACCTGCTCGGTCCCGGCGGCGCGCGCGCCGTCCCGATCGGCGGCTTCTACCTGCTCCCCGGGTCCACCCCGGACCGGGAGACCGTGATGCGCCCGGGCGAGCTGATCACCCGGGTGGACGTGCCGCGCACCGCCCTGGCCGGGCGGTCGCGCTACCTGAAGCTGCGCGACCGGGCCACGTTCGAGTTCGCGGTCGTGTCGGTGGCGGCCGCGCTGCGGACCAGGGGCGGCGTGGTCCGCGACGTGCGGCTGGCGTTCGGCGGCGTGGGCACCCGCCCGTGGCGGGACACCCGCGTCGAGGCGGCGCTGCGGGGCCGGCCGCTCACCCGGCAGGCGATCGACGAGGCGGGCGGGCTCCTGGTCGGGGACGCGAAACCGTACGAGGGGAACGGGTTCAAGGTCGAGCTCGTCCAGCGGGCGCTGGCGAGCGTACTCGGCGAGCTGGGAGGGCTTCGATGAGCGGGCTGGTGGGGCAGGGCGTGGCGCGGGTGGACGGCCGGGCGAAGGTCACCGGCACGGCCCGCTACGCCGCGGACCACGAGGTGCCCGGGGTGCTGCACGGCGCCCTCGTGATGAGCACGATCGCCCGGGGCGAGGTCCTGCGGATCGACGGCGGGGCGGCGCTGGCGCGTCCCGGCGTCGTCGCGGTCTACACCCATGCCGACCTGCCGAGGCTGAGACTGCCGGACTTCCCGTACAACAGGCGTTTCGTCCCCATGCAGGACACGCGGGTGTTCCACCAGGGGCAACCGGTCGCGTACGTCGTGGCCGAGACCCTGGAGCAGGCGCAGGAGGCCGCCGGCCTGGTGAGGGTGCGCTATCGGGCGGAGGAGCCGGTCGCGCGGATGGCGGACGCGCTCGGCGAGGCGTTCCTGCCGGACGACTTCCGCGAGCGGCCCAACGAGATCAGCCGGGGCGACGCCGCCGCGGCGCTCGAACAGGCCGAGGTGCGCGTCGACCGGACCTACAGCAGCCCGATGCAGCACCACAACCCGATCGAGCCGCACACCACCACCGCCGTCTGGGAGGACGGGACGCTGACCCTGTACGAGAGCACGCAAGGGGTGGTTCTCGCCCGTAACGTCGTGGAGTTCGCGTTCGGCCTGGCCCCGGGAAGCGTCAGGGTCGTCTCCCCCTACCTGGGCGGCGGTTTCGGCGCCAAGGGCCCCACCTATCCGCACACGCTGCTCACCGCGGCGGCGGCGCGGCTCTGCGGCCGGCCGGTGAAGCTGGTGCTGTCGCGCGCGCAGATGTACACCTCCAACGGCCACCGCGCCGAGTACCGCCACCACCTCCGGCTCGGCGCCACCCGGCAGGGCGCGCTCACCGCCATCGCCAGTACCTCGACGGCCCAGGTGACCCGCGCCGACGAGAACATCTACAACGGCGGCGACTCCACGCTCCGCCTGTACGCCTGCCCGAACGTCCACGTACGGCAGCTGGGCGTGCGGCTCGACCTGCCGACGTCGAGCTACATGCGCTCGCCGGAGACGACCGCGCACTTCGGCATCGAGACGGCCCTGGACGAGCTGAGCCACGAGCTCGGCATCGACCCGGTGGAACTCCGGATGCGCAACCACGCCGAGGCCGACCAGCAGACCGACCCGCCCCGGCCTTACCCCGACAAGCGGCTGCTGGAGTGCTACCGGGCCGCGGCCGAGGCGTTCGGCTGGGCCCGGCGCGACCCCAGGCCGGGCACCACCAGGGACGGCGACGAGTACGTCGGCTGGGGCATGGCCACCGAGACCCACACCTACAACGTCATCCCGTCCCAGGCGCGCCTCACCATCGGCCCCGACGGGCGCGCGACGCTGCGGGCCGCCACCCAGGAGATCGGCACCGGCACCTACACCGTGCTCACCCAGGTCGTCGCCGAAGGGCTCGGGCTGCCGCTCGGCCACGTCACGACGCTGCTCGGGGACACCGCCTACCCCGCCGCGTCCCTGTCGGCCGGGTCGGCCACGATGCCCAGCGTGGCCGGCCCGGCGGCCGAGGCGGCGCGGCGCGCACGGGAGGCGGTGATCGCGCTCGCCGTCGCCGACGCGCGCTCCCCGCTCCACGGCGTGCCCGCCGAGGAGGTCGTGACCTTGGACGGCCGCCTGTTCGCCCGGGGCGACCGCGACCGCGCGGACACCTACCGCGACGTCATGACCCGCCACGGCGGCCCGGTCGAGGTGACCGGAAGCAGGGCGAACACGGCCGGGCACTCGTTCGGCGCGGTGTTCCTGGAGGTACGGGTCCAGCCGAGACTGGGCAGGGTGCGCGTGACCCGCGTGGTGACCGCGCACGACCTGGGCCGGGTGCTCAATCGCCGGACCGCGCGCGGGCAGGTCATCGGCGGTGTGACATGGGGGATCGGCTTCGCGCTGATGGAGCACACGATGGTGGACCCGAACACCGCGCGGGTGGTCAACCCGAACCTGTCCGCCTACCTGGTTCCGGTCTGCGCGGACGTGCCCTCGGTGGAGGCGCTGTTCGTGGACCGGCCGGAGGCTGACGCCGAGCTGA
Organism: Nonomuraea corallina; assembly: GCF_027620315.1. Taxonomy (GTDB): domain Bacteria; phylum Actinomycetota; class Actinomycetes; order Streptosporangiales; family Streptosporangiaceae; genus Nonomuraea; species Nonomuraea corallina. The sequence goes on from NZ_JAPNNL010000161.1 coordinate 8,306, forward strand.
ACGGGATCCGCGGGTTCGGCGAGACACCGGGGACCGGCGTGCCCGCGGCCATCGGCAACGCGATCCACCACGCCACCGGTCGGCGGCTCAGGGACGTCCCCTTCACCCGGGACAAGCTGCTCTGACCCCGCGTACGTCAGGGAGCGGGGGAGCGGCTCGTGGCCCGGTCGAGGAGCTCAGTGAGCAGGGCGAGCTCGCCCGGCGTGTAGAGGTCCGGCGCCTCGCCGAGGACGGCCTTCAGCCCCACGGCCCGCTGGGCCACGCTCGGCGGGCCGGCCGGGTCGTCCGTGGTGATCGCCGCGAGTACGGCCTCGCGCAGGCGGCCGGGCAGAGCGGGATCGCGCTCGCCGGGAGGCATGCCGATGAGGTTGAGCGTGAGGCCGACGCCTGCCGAGTGCACCATGTCCATGGCCGTCTCGACGCCGACGGAGAGCCGGCCCGCGATGGCGATGCGTTCGACCAGCAGCCGCAGCCGCGCCGTCGCCTGCTCGGTGCTGCGTCTACGGGCCCCCGGGGTCGGCCGGCCGTACATGAGCAGGTACTGCTCCGGGTTCTCCAGGCCGAAGCCGACATGGGTGTCCCAGCCGCGGCGCAGGTCGTCCACGGGGTCGTCGGAGAGAGCCTGGCTGTGCTTGCGGGCGAGGTAGCGCGCGAACCCGTCGGCCGCGACCGCTTCGAGCAGCCCGTTCATGTCGGTGAACAGGCGGTAGAGCGTGGGCGCCTGCACCCCGGCCGCCGCGCTGACGGTGCGCGTCGTCACTCCTTCGCGGCCCTTGTCCCGTAGCAGCTCGGTCGTGGCGTCGATGATGCGCCGGCGAACCTCTTCCCGATCAGCCATGTAACAACGATAACAGGATCTCGGTATCGGGATTCGGGCGGTCGCCGTCCGGCGTACGGGCACCTGTCGGCCGAACCGGACGAGGACGCCGGCTAGAAGGTGGCGATCGGGTTGACCGGGCTGCCGGACGCGCCGGCGAGGCGGACCGGCGCGACCGCGAGGTGGAAGTCCCACTGGCCGAGTTCCACAGCCGTCGACGCGCACGCCTCCAGGTCGCAGTTGTCGAGCAGCCACAGGCCCATCGCGACGAGGCCCACGGCGTGCACCGGCATCAGCACGTCGTCGTACCCCGACGGCTGAACCTCCTGCGGGGTGTCGGCGCCGATCAGCGCGACCTGCCGTTCACGCAGCCACGGCAGGCAGGACGCGTGCCAGCCGGCCTGCTCGTGGCCGCCGTCCCGGCCGGCCTCGTGCCGGAGGCGGCCACGGCCGGTGCGCAGCAGCACGGCGTCGCCGGATCGTACGCGGACACCCTGGCGACGCTCCGCCTCCTCGAGGTCTTCGGGGTACACCCCTTGTCCCGGTTCGAGCCACGGCACGTCGCGGACTCGCGCGACGTCCAGCAGGACCCCACGGGTGACGATCCCGTTCGCCGCCGCGGTGACGGCCGCCCACGCCGATCCGGTCGCGGGGTCGACCGACGAGTGGGGCCGCCCGTTGTACAGCGCGCCGTCCCAGAAGATGTGGCACGGCGAGTCGACGTGGGTGACGGTGTTGCCGTGGAAGGTGAGGCCGAGCCGCTCGGAGGAGAAGCCCCAGCGCCGGTCGCGGCGGAACCCGGGCGCCGGCATGGTCTCGGCGCCCGGCATGTCGGCGGCGCGCGGGCACGTCGTCGTCGACCGTTCCATGTCCTCGGGTGCGGCGACCTCCCAGGCGCACGACACGCTCCGGCCGTGGCGCACGGCCCGCGCGGCGGCCAGCCGGACGTCGTCGGTGATGTGGTTGAGGGTGCCGAGTTCGTCGTCGTCGCCCCACCGGCCCCAGTTCGACAGCGTGTCGAAGTACGCGAGCACCTCGTCCTGCGTGGGTGCCGGCCGCCCTGCCGTCATTCGAGCATCGACTCCTCCGGTCACGCGGTTCGAGCCCTCGCAGGCAGGCTATCCCGCCCTCTCCTCGGGCGAGCCGGGATGGCCGGGCCTTCCGCGCAGGGACTCCTGGTAGAGGTCCGCGTAGGTGCGCGAGTCCCTGATCAGATCGTCGCAGAAGGCGGCGACATCGTCGCCGATGAGCTCCAGGACCCCCTTGCCGGACGCGGCGCCCTCCTCGAAGAAGTCGACGATCCCGGGGAGCAGGGGACCGTCGGGCAGGTCGACCGGCCCGACCTTGAAGAAGTACTTCTGCATCTCCTTGTAGACGATCTGGTAGTCCGGCGGGAGCGCCCTGACCCGCGCCACGTGCGCCCGCCACTGTCTCTTGCCGTCGATGATGTCCCTGATGCCCACGTCAGCCTCCCAGCCGGCCCAGTTTCCTGGCGACGTTCCCGTTCAACTGCCTGCGCCAGCGATCGCGATGGTCCGGGGCCCTTTCTCGGCCGGCCAGCGCGGCGCAGAAGCCCTCGACGTCGTCACCCAGCACGTCGTGAACGCTCTGGCCGTCGGCCGCGGTCTCTTCGAGCAGCCCCAGAGCGTTGTCGAGAATCGGCGTCAGGTTGCGACCGGTGAAGTCCGCGTAGGGATGAAGGTGGCTTTTGATCTGTTCCCACGCCGCGCGGTGGTCGACCGGCAACTCCTGGGCGCGGGCCTCGAACGCCCTCCACTCCCTGGTGAGATCGCTGCCTGTGACGGTCTCCCAGAAGTTCATCTGCCGCCCTCCTTGAGCTTGTCGATCCGTGAGATGACGTACTCCCATTTCGCCCAGAACCTGGCGAGCTCTTCGCGTCCCGCGTCGTTGAGCGCGTAGAACTTGCGTGGCGGGCCCAGCCCGGACGGTCGTTTCGTCGTCTGGACGAGCCCGTTCTTCTCCAGACGCAGGAGGATGGTGTAGACCGTCCCCTCGACCACGTCGGCGAAGCCGAGTTCGTTCAGCCGGCGGGTGATGGCGTACCCGTAGGTCTCCTCGCCGCCGATGATCTCCAGCACGCAGCCTTCCAGCGTGCCCTTCAGCATCTCCGTCAGGTCGTCCATCGCGGGCTCTTCTCGATCTCCTGGTACTTCGTAGTGCTGAGTACTACTATAAAGTACCACAGAGTAGCCTGGTGGGGCGGTGTGTTCGGGTGCCCATCATCCTGGAGATCCTCACCCCCAGATCGGCCGGCTCCGCGCCGACCTGCCGGGAATCCTCTTCCGCGCTCATCGTCAAGCCGGTTCGGCGCTTCCTAGTGACGCGAGGGTCTCGACCCCGCCTTCCGGCAGTACGGCGATCAGTCCAGTCATCGAGGCGATCAAGGAGAGGTCCGTGCGCCGCCGCGAGCGGTCAGGAGGCGGGGCTGTAGCGGGAGTGCCGCGCCAGGAACCAGTCGGCGGCGAGGTCGGTTCCGGTGACGCGTCCGATCAGGGCCAGGGCCGAGCTGATGCTCTCCGGGGGCTCCACGAGGTCGTCGAGGACGTCGTCGCCGCTGATCTGGAAGCGCAGTCCGTCCATCAGGTGGTCGAGCGCGTGCGGGTCGTCGCCGAACCGGGAGGACTCGTCCGGGAAGAACGGGTCGAAGGCGACGACCGTACGCCCGTCGCGGGCGTAGTGGAAGGACGCGCTGGACATGTCCATGGACAGGCCGAGGGCCTCACGGCCGCCTTCGGTCATCGAGCGCAGGAACTCGCCGTCGGCGCGCTCCGGCATGACGCAAATCCAGTCGCCGACCTCGGCCACCCATCTGGAGTCGTCGTGGATCTGGTGGTCGAGGATCTCGCTCAGGTGGCACGGGGTACGGGTGGTGAGGTCGAGGCCGCAGCGCCGGGCGAGGGCGCCGAGGTCCGCGCCCTTGATCCACATGGCGCTGAAACCCAGCGTCTCCAAGTCGGGATCGGCATCGAGCTCCTCGTCGAAGAGGGTGGAGACCAGAAGGTCGTGCAGGTAGGTCGGTGAGCGCATGGCCGTCTCTCCAAGTGGTGTCCCTCCCGGACCGCGCCGGAGGGCGACCGCCTGCCGCGTCCGCGGATGCGGCCTCGGGCCGGAGGATATTTTATATAGGATCTCGGAGACGGCGGCGAGGCTTCCGAGAAAGCCGCCGACCGGGGTCGAGGCGAGGAGTGGTGCGATGGGCGCGAGGGCGGCTGAGGCCGGGCGTCCCCAGCTCAGCGACGACGCCGCCGCCTACGTACGCAGCATGATCATGTCGGGGCAGTGGCGGCCGGGCGACTCCGTGCGGCCGGAGGCGGTCGGCCAGGCGCTGGGCATCTCCGCGACCCCCGCCCGCGAGGCGCTGCACGTGCTGCGCGTGGAGGGGTTCCTCGACCTGCTGCCCCGGCGGGGCTTCCAGGTGGCGCCGCTGACCGGCCAGGACATCCGTGACCTGTTCGAGGCGCACGCGCTGATCTCAGGAGAGCTTGCGGCCCGGGCGGCCGCCCGGCTGACCCCGGAGCAGCTCGCCGAGCTGGAGGCCCTGCATCACGAACTGCTCGCGGCGGCCCACCGGAAGGACCTGGCCCTGCTGGAGGAGAAGAACCACGCCTTCCACCGCCTCGTCAACCTGGCCGCGGACGCCCGTAAGCTCACCTGGGTGCTGACCCTGACCGGGCGGTACATCCCCACCCGCTTCTACTCGGAGATCGCGGGCTGGCCGCAGGCCACCCTGCACGACCACACGAGGATCCTGGAGGGCCTGCGCGCCCGGGACGCGGAGGCCGCGCGGGCGGCGATGCGCGATCACATCGCGCACGCGGGTGATCTGCTGGCCAGGCAGTTCGACGAGCGCACCGCGAGCGAACCGGGCCCCGCCTAGACCACTGGCTGCGCCCATCTCTATATCGCGGCCTCCCTCACGGCCGTCGGCCGCCCCCTGATCGGAGCGGTTTCTCGCAGTGAGGCGAGGTGGGGCTGGCGGTGATGACAGAGATTATATATTATATATCCCAACGAAAGGGGAGCTGTGCTGCCACTCACCGGGATCACCGTGGTCGCGCTCGAACACGCGGTGGCCGCGCCGTTCGCGACGCGTCAGCTCGCCGACCTCGGCGCTCGGGTCATCAAAATAGAGCGGCCCGGAGCCGGCGACTTCGCCCGGCGCTACGACGAGTCGATCAAGGGCCAGTCCAGCTATTTCGTCTGGCTCAACCGCTCCAAGGAGTCGGTGACGCTGGACGTGAAGTCGCCCGACGGCCGGGAGATCCTGCACGAGCTGGTCGGCCGGGCCGACGTGCTGGTGCAGAACCTCGGGCCGGGCGCCGCCGACCGCCTCGGCCTGTCCGCCGCCGCCGTGCGCGCACGCGACCCCCGCAAGATCGTGCTGGGCATCACCGGCTGGGGCAGCGACGGCCCCTGGGCCGGCCGCAAGGCCTACGACCTGCTGGCCCAGTGCGAGGCCGGGCTGGTCTCCCTGACCGGTGCGGAGGAGCCGGCCAGGGTCGGCATCTCGGTCGCCGACATCGCCGCCGGGATGTACGGGTTCAGCGCCGTCCTCGCCGCCCTCTACCGGCGCCAGGCCACCGGCGAGGGCGCCACCCTGGAGATCTCCCTGTTCGAGGCCCTGGCCGAGTGGATGGGGCAGCCGGCCCACTACACCGCCGGCAGCGGCCGGCAGCAGCCGCGCGCGGGCGCCCGGCACGCCACCATCGCCCCGTACGGGCCGTTCACCGCGGGAGACGGGCGCACGATCCTGATCTCGATCCAGAACGAGACCGAGTGGGCGCGGTTCTGCGCGGAGTTCCTCGGCGCGCCCGAGCTCGCCACCGACCCGCGCTTCGCCACCAACACCCTGCGGGTGACCCATCGCGACGCCCTCGAAGCCCTCATCGCGGCACGTTTCGCCGAGTTCGACGCGCCCGCGGCCTCGGCCCTGCTCGACCGGGCGGGGATCGCCAACGCGGGCGTCAACACGGTCGACGACTTCCTGCGCCACCCGGTGCTGCGGGAGCGCGGGCGCTGGCGGGACGTCGACACGCCCGGCGGCCCCATCAGGGCGCTGCTGCCGCCCATCTCCCTCGGCGCGGAACCGCGGATGGACCCGGTGCCCGCCGTCGGCGAGCACACCGCGGCCGTCCTGGCCGAGCTCGGCCGCTCGCGCCGGGAGATCGACGACCTCGCCGACAAGAAGATCATCTGACCGGCCCGCAGAGGGCGGCGAAGGAGTTGCGATGACGCTGAACGCCGAAGAGACGGCCATGGTGGAGGCGGTGCGCGACTTCGTCGACCGCGAGGTGCGGCCCGTCGCCAGGGAGCTGGAGCACGCCAACGCCTACCCGGGCGAGCTCATCGACCAGATGAAGGCGATGGGCGTCTACGGCCTGGCCATCCCCGAGCCGTACGGCGACGTCCAGGTCTCGACCCCCTGCTTCGCGATGATCACCGAGGAGCTGGCGCGCGGGTGGATGAGCCTCGCCGGAGCCATGGGCGGGCACACCGTGGTGGCCCGGCTCATCCTCGCGTACGGCACGCCGGAGCAGAAGGAGCGTTACCTGCCGCGGATGGCGACGGGCGAGCTGCGCGCGACGATGGCGCTCACCGAGCCTGGCGGCGGCTCGGACCTGCAGGCGATGCGCACCGTGGCCCGGCGCGACGGCGACGAGTACGTGATCAACGGCACCAAGACCTGGATCAGCAACGCCCGCATGTCGGGGCTCGTGGCGCTGCTGTGCAAGACCGACCCCGAGTCCGTCCCCCGGCACCAGGGCATCTCGGTCCTGCTGGTGGAGAAGGTGCCGGGCGTCACCGTCACCGCCGACCTGCCCAAGCTCGGCTACAAGGGCGTGGAGAGCTGCGAGGTGGTCTTCGACGACGCCCGCGTGCCGGTCGGCGCGCTGCTCGGCGAGGCCGAGGGCAAGGGGTTCGGGCAGATGATGCGCGGCCTGGAGATCGGCCGCATCCAGGTGGCGGCGCGGGCGACGGGCGTGGCCAGGGCCGCCTTCGACGACGCGCTCGCCTACTCCCGGCAGCGGGAGTCGTTCGGCAAGCCGATCTGGAGGCACCAGTCGGTCGGCAACCACCTCGCCGAGATGGGCACCAAGGTGACCGCCGCCCGCCGGCTGCTGCTGTACGCCGCCGAGCGGTTCGACTCGGGCGAGCGCAGTGACCTGGAGGCGGGCATGGCCAAGCTGTTCTGCTCGGAGGTCGCGATGGAGGTGGCGCTCTCCGCGATCCGGGTGCACGGCGGCTACGGCTACTCCACCGAGTTCGACGTCGAGCGCTACTTCCGCGACGCCCCGCTCATGATCGTGGGTGAGGGCACCAACGAGATCCAGCGCAACGTCATCGCCCGGCAGCTCGTCGAGCGCGGCGGCCTGCCCGCCTGACCGCACTTCGGCCCGCGCGGGTCCCGCACTCATCCCGCGCCGGGCCCGCGCACGGCCCGGGTAACGCCGGACCGCGCACGGGACGCACGCCGGGGTTAACGCCGCGCTCGTACGTTCCCGTCATGGCAGAAGCTTTCATCATCGACGCCGTCCGCACCCCCGTGACCAGACGCGGCGGGCCGTTGAGCACCGTCCACCCCGCCGATCTCGGCGCGCACAGCATCCGCGCCCTGGTCGAGCGGACCGGGATCGACCCGGGGCTGGTCGACGACGTCGTGTTCGGCAACGTGGACTCGGTGGGGCCGCAGTCGTTCGACATCGCGCGCACCTGCTGGCTCGCTACAGGGTTCCCGTTGCACGTGCCGGGCGTGACGATCGACCGGCAGTGCGGGTCGGCGCAGCAGGCCGTGCACTTCGCCGCCCAGGCGGTGATGAGCGGGACGATGGACCTCGTCGTCGCGGGCGGCGTGCAGAACATGAGCATGGTGCCGCTCATGTCAGCGGCGAACGCCGGGCAGGCGCTCGGCTTCGACGACCCGTTCTCCACCTCGGCGGGGTGGACCGGCAGGTTCGGTGACGGCGAGGTCAGCCAGTTCCGGGGCGCGGAGATGATGGCCACCCACTGGGACATCTCCCGCGAGGAGATGGAGGAGTTCGCCGTCGAGTCGCACGAGCGGGCGCTGCGGGCCAACGCCGTCAAGCTCTTCGAGCCGGAGATCGCGCCGCTGAACGGGGTCGCCGCCGACGACGGCCCGCGCGAGCCGAACTGGGAGAAGATCAGGTCACTGCCTCCGCTGCGGCCCGGCGGGCGCGTCACCGCCGCCTGCGCGAGCCAGATCAGCGACGGCTCCGCGGCCCTGCTGATCGCCGGCGAGCGCGCGGTGAAGCACCTCGGGCTGACGCCTCGGGCCCGCGTCCACCACATGAGCGTGATGGCCGACGATCCGATCATGATGCTCTCCGCGCCGATCCCCGCGACCAAGCGCGCGCTCCGGCGAGCCAGGATGACGCCGGACGACATCGACGCGGTCGAGATCAACGAGGCGTTCGCGCCGGTGGTGCTCGCCTGGCTGAAGGAGACCGGTTTCGACCCGGCCAAGGTCAACCCGAACGGCGGCGCGATCGCGCTGGGCCACCCGCTCGGCGCGACGGGCGCGCGGCTGATGACGACGCTCCTCAACCACCTGGAGCGCACCGGCGGCCGCTACGGCCTGCAGACGATGTGCGAGGGCGGCGGCCAGGCCAACGTCACCA
>NZ_JAPNNL010000162.1 GCF_027620315.1 Nonomuraea corallina
CTTCCTGGACGCGCTGGACCGGGTGGGCGCGGGGGGAGCGGCTGGTGAGGTAGCCCTCGGCCGCGAGCTGCTGGTAGGCCTCCACGACCACTCCGCGCGACACCCCGAGGCCGGCCGCGAGGGTGCGGGTGGGCGGCAGCGACGTGCCCGATCGCAGCCGGCCGGCCCGGATGCCGGTGCGGATGGCCGCCTCGATCTGCCGGTGCAGCGACACCCCCGCCTCGCGGTCCAGCTCGATGAGCAGGTCCTCGGCCGGCCCGGAATTGGTCCTCGATCGGTCCACGAAGTCGGACCTTACCGACGTGTACCAATTCCTGCCAGGCTCAGTGACCTGCCGCGTTCCAGGGGGAGCCGGCTTCGACCGCAAGCAGATCGCAGGAGGCGACGCATGAACGACACCGAGCCACGGACCGCGGCAGGGGAGGCGGGCCCGTGCTGAGGCAGGTCGCGCCGGGTGTGCTGGTCCACCAGAGCGCGTTCGTCCGGACCAACGCGGTGGTCGTGCACGGCCGGGCCGGCGTGCTGCTCATCGACCCCGGCGTGCGGGGCGACGAGCTGGCCTGTCTCGCCGACGACCTGGCCGGTTCGGGGCAGACCGTGGTGGCGGGCTTCTCGACGCACCCGGACTGGGACCACCTGCTCTGGCATCCCCGGCTCGGCGAGGCCCCTCGGCACGGCACGGCCCGCTGCGCCGCCGCCGTCCGGGATCAGCTGGCCGACCCGGACGCCAAGGACCGCATCGCCGATCACCTGCTCGACACGGAGATCGCCGGGCAGGTCCCGCTGGACCTGTTCGGGCTCGTCGACGGCCTGCCCGCCGGGGCGACGCGGGTGCCGTGGGACGGCCCGGAGGTCCGGATCGTCGAGCACCAGGCGCACGCTCCGGGCCACGCGGCGCTGTTCGTCGAGGACCGCGGGGTTCTCGTCGCCGGTGACATGCTCTCCGACGTCCTGGTCCCGATGCTCGACCTGGACGCCGCCGACCCGATCGAGGACTACCTCCTCGCGCTGCGGCTGCTGGAGGAGGTGGCGGAGGGCGCCGACGTGGTCGTCCCCGGCCACGGGTCCGTCGGCGGAGCCGGCGAGGCGCGGGCGCGGATCGAGCGGGATCGGGCGTACGTGCTCGCCCTGCGTGACGGCCTTCCCTTCAGCGACCCGCGCATCGGCCCGTCGGCCGAGCCCGGCTGGGAGTGGGTGAGCCAGATCCACGCCGGGCAGCTCGAGGGCCTGGCCCGCAGGGAGCGGACGGAGGGCTGACGGCTCTCAGCCGAAGGCGGCGGCCTCCAGCATCTCGATGAGCGACTCGGCCGCCGCCCCGGCGTCATAGGCGGCGTCCCGCAGGCGCTCGCCGACGATCGCGTCGATCGCCCCGCCGGTGATGAGCGCGAGCGTGCGCGGGTCCGGCCCCGGGTCGAGGCCGCGGGCCTCGCGGGCGTTTTGCAGCAGGGCGGCGAGCGGCTTCCAGCGGGCTTCCGGCGCTGGGCGGCCGTGGTGGAGCATCGCCTCGACGATCAGCCGGGCGTGGTCGGGGCGCTCGGCCAGGTGGCCGACCATCCGTCGCACGTACGCGGCCGGGGCCTGATCGGCGGGCGCGGCCTCGACGGCCGCCCCGACGTCGGCCACCAGCGCGTCCAGCACCCGCGCGTGAGCCGCCGCCACGACCGCGTCCTTGGAGGCGAAGTGGTAGAGCACCGCGCCCTTGGTGATGCCCGCGGCCTGGGCGATCCGCGCCAGCGAGGCGGCGGCGTAGCCGTGCTCGGCCACCAGGCGGATCGTGACCTCGATGAGCTGGGTACGCCGCGTCTGCTCGATGAAGCTGAGCGGCCTGTCCTCAGCTCCTGGCGTCGTTCGCCTTGCTGCCATGAGCACGACGGTATCGTGTCGCGTATTCTCTGACCGTACGGTCAAAAATCTGACCGATGTTCAGAGGAGGCACTCATGGAGGACGTCCAGCCCGACGGCCCGGCCGCCCCGCGCCGCCGCCGGGCGCTGAAGGTCATCGGCGGCGTCGTCGCCGTGATGGTGGTCGCCGTGGCCTTCCTCCTGCGCCAGCCGTCACCGGTGGGCCACTGGAACAGCGCCGCGGACCGCGCGGACTTCATGGCCGCCTACGACCGGGCGATGGCGGACATGCCGCGGGCCGCCGAGACGATCGACGTGCGGACCGACTTCGGGTTCGTGCGGGTCTACCGGTACACGGGCGCCTCCGGCGGGGCCGGGGCGCTGGTGCTGCTGCCCGGCAGGGCGTCCGCGTCCCCGGTGTGGGCCGGCAACCTGCCGCACCTGCTCAAGATCGGTGACGTCTACACCATCGATCTGCTGGGCGAGCCCGGCAAGAGCGTGCAGGAGGCGCCGATCACCTCCGACGCCGACCAGGCGGCCTGGCTCGACCAGGTGCTCGCGCGGTTGCCGGAGGAGTCCTTCCACCTGGTCGGGCTGTCCATCGGCGGCTGGACCGCCGCCAACCTCGCCGTCCACCGGCCCCGGCACGTCGCCACGCTGACCCTGCTCGACCCCGTGTACACGTTCTCGGATATCCCGGCCGGCACCGCGGTCCGCGCCATCCCCGCCTCGGTACCGTGGCTGCCGAAGTCCTGGCGCGACTCGTTCAACTCCTACACCGCCGGCGGCGCCCCCGTGGAGGACGTGCCGGTGGCGGACCTGATCGAGTCCGGGATGCGCGCCTACACGCTCAAGCTGCCGCAGCCTTCGCTCATCGGTGAGCAGGCGCTGGGCGGCCTGACGATGCCGGTGCTGGCGATCCTGGCCGGGAAGTCCGTGATGCACGACCCCGGCGTCTCCCGCGAGGTCGCCGGGCGTGCGCTGCGGAACGGCACGGTGAAGGTCTATCCGGACGCCTCGCACGCGCTCAGCGGCGAGCACCCCGAGGAGATCGCCGCCGACCTCGCCGCCTTCCTCGACGCCCGCTGACCGACCGGAACCCCGGAAGGTGACGACCGAAAATCCCGATTAGATGTATGCAAAAATCTTGCCCTCAGGTCCGAATGTGTCCATAATCGGGACATTCGGCGTGAGGATGTATGCATGTCCGTCATTGATGATCTCAGGGCCCTGATCCTCGGCGGCCGCTACGCGCCAGGCGACCGGCTGGGTGAGGTCGAGCTCGCCCAGCTGCTCCAGGTGAGCCGCACCCCCGTCCGCGAGGCCCTGCGCCACCTGCAGTCCGAGGGCCTGGTCGAGGTCGTCGCCAACAAGGGCGCCAGAGTCGTCGAGTACCCGGCGGCGGATCTGGAGACCATCTTCGAGCTGCGGGCCAGGATCGAAGGGCTGGCCGCCCGGCAGGCCGCCGCGACCGCCACCGAGGAGGACGCGGCGCGGCTGCACGAGGTGGCCGTGTCGCTCGGCGAGCACGCCGAGCGGCGCGAGTTCGACGCGGTCTACCGGCTCAACACCGAGTTCCACCAGGAACTGGTGCGCCTGGGCGGCAGCGCGATACTCGCCCAGTCGATCAGCGCGCTGGTCCACTCACCCATCCTGCTGCGCACGTACAGCGCCTTCGACGAGGAGGCCATGCGGCGCAGCGTCAACCACCACATCGAGATCGCGGCAGCAGTGCGGGCCGGGGACCCCGAATGGGCGGAGGCCGTCATGCGAGCGCACCTGTTCTCGGCCCGCGCGTCCCTGCTCGGCCCGAGAAAGCCCATGAAGCCATGGAAACCAAGGAAGAAGGCATGACTCATCTCCCGCTGGACGACGTACGGGTCATCGAGCTCGGCCAGTTGCTGGCCGGCCCTTTCTGCGGGCAGTTGCTCGGCGACTTCGGCGCGGAAGTGATCAAGGTGGAGGATCCCGGCCGCGGCGACCCGATGCGGCAGTGGGGCCGGGAGAAGCCGCACGGCAAGTCGCTGTGGTGGCCGGTCGTGGCGCGCAACAAGAAGTCGGTCACCTGCGACCTGCGCACCCGGCAGGGCCAGGACCTGGTCAGGAAGCTGGTCGCCGAGTCGGACGTGCTGCTGGAGAACTTCCGGCCCGGCACGCTGGAGCGCTGGGGCATGTCGCCGGCCGAGCTGCACGCGATCAACCCCCGGCTGGTGATCACCCGGGTGACCGGGTTCGGGCAGACCGGCCCGTACGCGCCGCGCGCCGGCTACGGGTCGATCGGCGAGGCCATGGGCGGCATCCGCTACGTCACCGGCGACCCCAGCCTGCCGCCGTCGCGGGCCGGGATCTCGCTCGGCGACTCGCTGGCCGCCACCCACGCCTGCGTCGGCACGCTGGTGGCGCTGCACGAGCGGGACCGCAGCGGCCGCGGCCAGGTGGTCGACTCGGCGATCTACGAGGCCGTGCTGGCCATGATGGAGTCGCTGCTGCCCGAGTGGCAGCAGGCCGGCTACCAGCGCGAGCGCACCGGCCCGGTGCTGCCGAACGTCTCGCCCAGCAACGTCTACCCCACCCGGGACGGCGACGCGATCCTCATCGCCGCCAACCAGGACAGCGTCTTCACCCGGCTGGCCCAGGTCATGGGCGCCAAGGAGCTGGCCGACGACGAGCGGTACGCCACCCACGGCGCCCGCGGCGAGAACATGGACGAGCTGGACGAGATCATCGCCGCCTGGACCGCCGGCCACCCGGCCGACGAGCTGCTGCGGCTGCTGCACGACGGCGGCGTGCCGGCCGGGCGGATCTACACGGCCAAGGACATGTTCGCCGACCCGCACTTCGCCGCCCGTGAGGCCATCGTCAACGTGCCGCACCCGGACTTCGGCGAGGTGGCCATGCAGAACGTGGTGCCGAAGCTGTCCGGCACCCCCGGCCGGGTGCGCAGCGCGGGGCCCGCGCTCGGCCAGCACAACGAGGAGGTCTACGGCGGCCTGCTCGGCCTCACCCCTGAGGAGGTCGCGGACCTCTCCACGGCCGGAATCATCTAGAAGCGAGGAACCCCCCATGCGCTACCGGCTCGGGGTGGACGTCGGAGGGACGTTCACCGACATCCTTCTCATCGATCAGGAGTCAGGGCAGACTTTCCGCGCCAAGACTCCGTCCACTCCCCACGACCAGTCGATCGGCGTCCTGGCCGGCGTGGAGAAGGCGTGCGCGGTGGCGGGCGTCTCCCCGGAGGAGATCGGGGAGATCCTGCACGGCACCACCGTCGCCACCAACGCCATCCTGGAGGGCAAGGGCGCCAGGGTCGGCCTGGTCACCACGGCGGGCTTCCGCCAGGTGCTGCAGATCGCCCGCTCGTTCGTGCCCGGCGGCCTGGCGGGGTGGATCATCTGGCCCAAGCCGGAGCCGCTCGCCGCTCTGGAGGACACCGTGGAGGCCGTCGAGCGGGTCGCCGCCGACGGCTCGGTGGTGACGCCGCTGGACGAGGACGACCTGCGGGCCAAGCTGCGGTCGCTGCGCGGCGTCGAGGCGCTGGCCGTCTCGCTGATCAACTCCTTCGCCTTCGACGGCCACGAGCGCCGCGTCGCCGAGCTGGCGGCCGAGGAGCTGCCGGGGGTGCCCGTCTCGATCTCCTCCCAGGTGCTGCCCGAGCTGCGCGAGTACGAGCGGACCGTCACCACGGTCGCCAACGCCTACGTCCAGCCGAGGGTCGCCACCTACCTGGACAACCTGGGCCTCGACCTGTACGTGCTGCGCAGCGACGGCGGCCTGGCCTCCCGCGCGAACGCCAAGGCGGCGCCGGTCAACATGCTGCTGTCCGGCCCGGCCGGCGGGGTCGCGGGCGCCACCTGGGTGGCCGAGCAGGCGGGGTTCACCGACTTCCTCACCTTCGACATGGGCGGCACCTCCACCGACGTGGCGCTCGTCCAGGACGCCCGGCCGCGGGTCGGCCGCGAGACCAAGGTGGGCGACCTCACCGTACGCTCGGCCTCGGTGGACGTGCGGACCGTCGGCGCAGGCGGCGGCTCGATCGCGCACGTCCCCGCGCTGACCCGGGCGCTGCGCGTCGGCCCGCAGTCGGCGGGCGCGGAGCCCGGACCGGCCGCCTACGGCAAGGGCGGCACGGAGCCCACCGTCACCGACGCCAACGTGGTGCTGGGCTACCTGCCGTCGCGGCTGGCCGGCGGCGAGATCACGCTGGACCGGGAACGGTCCCGCGAGGCGGTGCGGAAGGTGGCCGAGGCGATGGGGCTGACGGTGGAGGCCGCCGCGCAGGGCATCGTCGACATCGTCAACGAGAACATGTTCGGCGCGCTCCGCCTGGTCTCCGTCCAGCAGGGCTTCGACCCGCGCGACTTCGCGCTGGTCGCCTTCGGCGGGGCCGGGCCGCTGCACGCCAACGCGCTCGGCCGGCTGACCGGCTCGTGGCCGGTCATCATCCCGCCGTCGCCCGGCGTGCTGTGCGCGTACGGCGACGCGACCACGTGCCTGCGCGACGAGGCGGCCAGGACCAGCATCAAGCGCTTCTCCCAGCTGACCGACGACGAGCTGAGGCAGATGCTGGCCGAGCTGGCCGAGCGGGCCGCCGCCACCCTGGAGGCCGAGGGCGTGGACCGCGCCGACCAGACCGTCACGTACCAGGTCGACGTGCGCTACCACGGCCAGGGTTTCGAGATCCCGATCGACCTCGGCCTGGACACCGGGCTGGAGGCGCTGGGCAAGGCGTTCGACGCCGAGCACGAGCGGCTGTTCTCCTTCCTGCTGAGCAACGAGCACGAGATCGTCAGCGCCCGCGCCTCGGTGAGCGGGCCGCGCCCCGACGTCCAGCCGGTCCGGCTCGCGCGCGGCGGGCCCGAGGCCGAGCCCGCCGGCAAGCACGAGGTCTGGATCGACGGCGGCTGGGCGGAGGCCTCGGTCTACGACCGCGCCGCCCTGCTCGCGGGCAACCTGGTCGAAGGGCCCGCGATCGTCACCGAGATGGACTCCACCACGCTCGTCCTGCCCGGCCACGTGGCCGAGGTGCACGAGAGCGGCAGCCTGCTCATCCGGCCACTGGAGGCATGATGGCCCAGATCATCCAAACCGCGACGGCACCTCTGGCCGAGACCGAGGTCGACCCCGTCACGCTCGACATCATCGAGAACGCGCTGCGCAACGCCCGCTACGAGATGGACGAGGTGCTCTTCCGCACCGCCCTGTCGCCGGGCATCCGCGAGCAGCACGACGAGTTCCCGCTCATCGCCGACGCCGACGGGCGGATGGTCGCCGGGCAGTTCGGGCTGTCCATCCCGGCGCTGCTCGACCGGTTCGACGGGACCGTGGAGGAGGGCGACGTGCTGCTCACCTCCGACCCGTACTCCTGCGACGGCGCGATCAGCCACGCCAACGACTGGCTGGTCGTCATGCCGGTGTACGTGGACGGGCGGGTGGTCGGCTGGGCGTCGATGTTCGGCCACATGTCGGACGTCGGAGGCAAGACCGCCTGCTCGATGCCGACCGACGCGCGCACGATCTTCGAGGAGGGCGTGGTCATCCCGCCCTTCAAGCTCTACTCCAAGGGCGTGCTGAACGAGGACGCGCTGCGCATCATCCTCAACCAGGTGCGCCGGCCCGACTGGAACCGGGCCGACCTCAACGGCATCGTGGCCGCCTGCCGCACCGCCGGGCGCCGCATCCAGGAGTTGTGCGCCCGTTTCGGCGCGGACACCTACACCTCGGCCCTGCGGGCGCTGCTCCAGCGCAACCACGACGCGATGCGGACGCTGCTCACCACCCTGTTCGAGGACGGCGAGACGCTCACGTTCAAGGACTACATCTGCGACGACGGCGTCGGCAACGGCCCGTACGAGCTGGTGCTGTCGCTGACCCGCACGGGCGACAAGGTGCTGCTCGACTTCACCGGCAGCTCCGCGCAGTCCGAGGGGCCGATCAACTACTACCTGAACGAGAACCTCGCCCGGATGTTCTTCGGGATCTACCTCATCACGGTGGCCGACCCGCAGATCCTCTGGAACGACGGCTTCTATCCGCTGATCGACGTGCGCATCCCGGACAAGAGCTTCTGGAAGCCGGAGTATCCCGCCGCGCTCAACGCCCGCAACCACGGCATCGGCCGGATCTTCGACCTGTTCGGCGGGCTGCTCGGGCAGAAGACGCCCGACCTGCTGAACGCGGCCGGCTTCTCCTCCTCGCCGCACTTCATGTACGCGGGCGACGGCTTCCAGCTCTACTCCATCGGCTTCGGCGGCATCCCGGGCAGGCCGATCGGCGACGGCCCCGACGGCCACTCGCTGTGGCCGTCGTTCACCAACATCCCGTGCGAGTTCCTGGAGTCGTACTACCCGCTGCGCATCGAGCGCTGGGAGACCGTCGCCGACAGCGGGGGAGCGGGCCTGCACCGGGGCGGCAACGGCGTGGACGTGGCGTACCGGTTCCTGGAGCCGGGCACGATCGCGATCCACGACGACCGCTGGCTGACCTACCCGTGGGGCGTCAACGGCGGCGAGCCGGGGGCGCGCGGCCGCAAGTGGATCGAGCGGGCGGACGGCGGCAGGGAGATCCTGCCGAGTAAGGTGCACGACGTGCCGGTCAAGCCCGGTGACGTGCTGCACTTCGTCACCTGGGGCGGCGGCGGCTGGGGCGACCCGCTCGCCCGCGACCCCGCCCTGGTCGGGCTGGAGGTGCGGCGCGGCCTGCTGACGGCGCAGGGCGCCCGCCGCTACGGCGTGGTCTGCGCGGCCGACGGCGCCGTGGACGAGGCGGCCACCCGTGACCTGCGGGCCGAGCTCGGACGCACCCGGCCGGAGCCGAAGGTCTTCGACATGGGCCCGCCGATGGCGGAGATCCTGGCCAGGTGCGAGGAGGAGACCGGCCTGCCCGCTCCCCGGCCCCCGGCCAGGGCGTGAACCCGTTCGACGGGACGCTCCCGTTCGGGGAGCGTCCCGCGCTCATCCTCATCGACCTGATGCGGGCGTACTTCGAGCCCGGCGCGGACCTCTACATGGGGTCGCGGGACTGCCTGGACAGCGCCGCCCGGGTGCTGTCGGCGGCCCGCGCGGCCGGCCTGCCGGTGGTCCACACCCGGGTCGCGTTCGGTGCGGGCGGGCTCGACGGCGGGCTGTTCTACCGCAAGGTGCCCCCGCTGCGGCGTCTCGCGGGGCCGCTGGGCGAGTTGATGCCGGAGGTGGCGCCCGCCGACGGCGAGGTCGTGATCGTCAAGCAGTACGCCAGCGCGTTCTTCGGCACCACGCTCGCCTCCACGCTGACCGCGTTGCGGGTGGACACCCTGCTCATCACGGGCGTGTCCACCAGCGGGTGCATCCGGGCCAGCGCGGTCGACGCGGTGCAGCACGGCTTCGTCCCGGTGGTGGTCCGGCAGGCGGTCGGCGACCGCGACCCGGGCCCGCACGAGGCGAACCTCTTCGACATCCAGGCCAAGTACGGCGAGGTCTGGGACGAGGAGGAGGTGCTGCGGCGGCTCTGACGCGGTGCCCGGTCAGCCGGCGGGAGCGGTCACCAGCCTCCTGCCGGCCGGCCTGAAGTGCCACGACAGGACCGTGAGAACGAGGAGGAAGAACGCCGGCAGCAGCTGGTACCACGGGTCGCCCGAGGCGAGGTGCGAGAACATCCCTCCTGTCAGGAGGAAGCCGAGCCCCGCGTACGCCCACTCCTTGACCAGCGGATACCCGGGGGCGACGAT
This sequence comes from Nonomuraea corallina, assembly GCF_027620315.1. GTDB lineage: Bacteria > Actinomycetota > Actinomycetes > Streptosporangiales > Streptosporangiaceae > Nonomuraea > Nonomuraea corallina. The sequence continues at coordinate 9,545 of NZ_JAPNNL010000162.1, forward strand.
CGCCACCGCCCCCAGGATCTTCCAGGTGCCCAGCAGGGTCAGGACGTAGACGGGGTAGCCCAGCTCCACGATGCCCCAGGCGTAGGGCGGCGCCAGCGCCCCCTCGCCTTCGGATCTCAGCACCTGCTGGACCCCGGAGCCGACCAACCCCGAGGCGAGCACGAGGGTGGAAACCCAATAGGTGATATTTCGGCTTTTCGCCATGTCGCTCTGCTCCTTGTCGTCGTCGTGTTCGGGCAACCGTCCTCGTCGGCCGTCCCGGGAACGGGCACGGGCACGGCCCGGAGGGCTCAGTGCGTCACCCGCCACCAGAAGCCGTCCGGGTCGGTGAAGGAGCCGGCATATCCCTGGGCCGTCGGTGCGGCGGGGACGGTGATCCGCCCTCCGGCGGCGGCCGCCGCCGCCAGGAGGGCGTCGACCTGTTCCGGGGACTCGGCCGTGTGGGTGAGGACCATCGAGGGGAAGCCGTCGCCGTCCCTGGTCGTGCCCGCGTCCCTGGCCAGGACCCCGCGTTCCATCAGGCACAGCCTGACCGCCGCCTCGGCGGGGTGGAAGTCGATGTACTTGCTGCCGTAGTCGCGGTCGACCGGCATGCCCAGGGCCTCGTAGAAGGCCTTCGACGCCTTGGGCGCGGCGACGCCGAGGATGAGGGTGGTCTCGGTCGGCGCCGGGCTCTCCGCCGCCGGGCCGGTGTCCTTACCGGTGGCCGCCGCCAGTTTCCAGATGGCGCCGTCCGGCGCCCGGAACGCCCCGGAGAACGAACCGAACAGGGCCTTCTTGGCCGGCTTGAGCACCTCCGCGCCGCCCCGTACGGCGGCGTCCATCAGGGCCCTGACCTCGGTGGGCTGGTTGACGACGCAGGTGATCACGTAGCCGCGGAACCCTGCCGTCGCCGGTTCCGCGCCCGCGTCCGCGGCGAGTCCCTCGGCCGCGGACAGGGTGAGCCGCCCGGTCCCGTGCAGGTCGAGGTTCACCGAGTCGCCGTCGTCCGCGGTGGCGGCCGAGAACGTGGTGCTGTAGAAGTCGCGCGCGGCGTGCGGCTCGGGCGCCCCGAGGGTGACGACGTCGAGCGTGAGAGCCGAAGGGAGAGTGCTGTTCACCAGGGCAACGCTAGGGGCGGCCCTCAGGTCCGGGCTTCTCGATTCCTGATCACTTCGGCGCCCTCGGGGAGCGGGTGGTCAGGACGGGAAGTCACCCGCGCGTCCCAGCAGGGCGGGGACCGGCGCGCCCAGCCGCTCGCCGATGTAGGCCGCCGCCGTGGTCAGCTGCCCCAGGTCCACTCCGGTACGGATGTGCGAGCGGCGCAGGGCGTAGGCGAGGTCCTCGGTGGCGATGTTGCCCGTGGCGGCGGGGGCGAACGGGCAGCCGCCGATGCCTCCGCTGCTGGCGTCCAGGGCGCTCGCCCCGGCCTCGACGGCGGCCAGGGCGTTGGCGTACCCGGTGTTGCGGGTGTTGTGGAAGTGGAAGCGGAGCGGCAGGTCCGTGACGGCGCGCACCGCCTCGGTCAGGCGGCGCACGTCGGCGGGCACGCCGACGCCGATGGTGTCGGCCAGCGCGATCTCGTCGGCGCCCGCCTCGGCGCAGCGCCGGACCATGGCGGCGACGTGGTCCGGCGACACCTCGCCCTCGAAGGGGCAGCCGAACGAGGCGCCGACCGTCGCTGTCACCCGCAGCCCGGCCGCCCGCGCGCGGGCGGAGATGGCGGCGAAGGAGTCGAGCGCGGCCGCGATGGTCATGCCCTGGTTGCGCTGGGAGAAGGTCTCGGTGGCGACCACGGTGACGTTGACCTCGTCGACGCCGGCGTCCAGCGCCCGGTCCAGGCCGCGCTCGTTGACGATCAGGCCGATGTAGCTGAGCCCGTCGCGCCGGGGCACCCGGGCCATCACCTGCTCGGCGTCGGCCATCTGGGGCACCAGGCGGGGGTGGACGAAGCTGACCGCCTCGATGCGGGTCAGGCCGGCGTCGGCCAGCGCCTCGATGTAGGCCACCTTGTCGTCGGTGCCCACCAGGACGGACTCGTTCTGGAGCCCGTCCCGGGGGCCCACTTCGACCAGGCTGATGTCAGTGGATTGCATACATCTTGGATAGCAAGTCGTACGCAGAAAGTCTATATATCAGTACGAATCTCGCTGATCAACACGCTTCTTGCATACAATCTTTCCTCTGTGTGGTCGCGAGAGCCCGCCGGCCGCCTCATCCGGCCGCCCGGTCCAGGTCGTCGCTCTGGCGGGCGTACAGGCGGGCGTAGGCGCCCTGGCGGGCCAGCAGCTCCGCGTGGGTGCCCTGTTCCACGAGCCGGCCGTGATCCACCACCAGGATGCGGTCGGCGTCGGTCACCGTGGCCAGGCGGTGCGCGATGACCAGGAGGGTCCTGCCTTCGGCCAGCTCGTCGACCTGACGCTGGATCTCGGCCTCGGTGTGCGTGTCCAGCTCGGACGTGGCCTCGTCCAGCACGATGATCGGAGCGTCCTTGAGCAGGGCGCGGGCGATGGCCAGCCGCTGCCGCTGGCCGCCGGAGAGCCGCTCGCCCATCTCGCCGATCACGCTGTCGTAGCCATCGGGCATCGCCATGATCGTGTCGTGCAGGGCGGCCCGGCGGCAGGCGGCCTCCAGCTCCTCCTGGGTGGCGGACGGCCTGGCGAGCCGCAGGTTGGCGGCCACCGTGTCGTTGAACAGGTAGGTCCGCTGGCCCACCACCGCCACCAGGTCGCGCAGGTCGTCCAGGCCGAGCCGGTCGACCGGGACGCCGCCGACGCGGATCGCGCCGGAGTCCACGTCCCAGAACCTGAGCAGGAGCGAGACCATCGTGGACTTGCCCGAGCCCGAGGCGCCCACGACCGCGTACCGCCTGCCCTCGGGCACGGTGAAGGAGACGTCCTCCAGCGCGGGCGCGGACCGGCCCGGGTAGGCGAAGGTCACCGACTCGAAGGCGATCGACCGGCCGGCGGGCCGGGGCTCGGGGGCGTCAGGATCGCTGACCAGGGGCGGCCGGTCGGTGATCTCCCACAGGCGGCGGGCGGAGGCGAACGCCTGCTCCAGGTCGGCGACGAACTCCTCGACCCCCAGCACCGGGCCGAAGGCCGCCAGGCTGATCGCGACCGTGATCGCGATGTCCTGCCAGCCGAGGCCCTGGGCGTATCCGGTGAACAGGACCGCGATGACGCCGGTGGCGACGAGCAGCTCGTTGAGCCCGCGACGCAGCGCGATCAGGCTGCCGAGCCTGCCGATGGCCGAGGAGCCGTCCGCGCCGAGCCGGTCCAGTTCGGCCAGCCGCCGCGGGCCGTACCCGAACGCGAGCACCTCCCGGATGCCCTGCACGCCGTCGGTGAGATGCTGGGAGACCTCGCCGCGTGAGCGGCGCAGGTCGGTCGCGGCCGTGGCGGCGGCGCGGTGGCTCAGCCACGGCACCCCGATGCCCACCGCGATCAGGAACGGCGCGAGGACCAGCGCCGCCGCCGGGCTGAAGACCGACCCCAGCACGGACAGGGTGATCACCGGCACGACGGCCGCGGCCAGCGCCGGGGCGATGGTGTGCGCGTAGAAGACCTCGATCCGGTCGATGTCCTTCATCACGCGGGAGAGCAGGTCGCCGGAGCGCCCGCCCTCGATCCCGGCGGGGGCCTGCGGTTCGACCCGGTCGTAGAAGTCGTCGCGGAGCAGGGAGAGCAGCTTGAAGGCGACGAAGTGCCCGAAGTACTGCTCGACGTAGCGGAACAGGCCCTTGGCGAAGGCCATGACGACCATGGCCACGGCGATCCCGCCGATCGCCTCCGGCTCGCCGGAGGCGACCTTGACCACGCCCCAGGCGCCGACGCCGTAGAGCGCGATGCCCAGGCACATCTGCAGGACGCGGAAGGTGACCGAGACGGCCAGCGGGACCTTGAGCGGCCGGCCGAAGGCGAGCAGTCGCCGGCTGATCTGGATCCGGTTCATCGTGACCTCACCGCCCGTGCGTAGTGGCCGTCACCCGTCATGAGTTCCTCGTGCGTGCCCTGCTCGGTGACGGCGCCGTTCTCCAGGACCGCGATCCGGTCGGCGTCGCGGACGGTGGACAGCCGGTGCGCGATCACGAGTACGGTCCGCCCGGCGGTGAGCCGGTCGAGCGCGGACAGGATCGCCGCCTCCGACTCCAGGTCCACGTTGGAGGTCGGCTCGTCCAGGACCAGGATGGGCGCGTCCTTCAGCATGGCCCGGGCGATCGACACCCGCTGCGCCTGGCCGCCCGACAGGGTCAGGCCGCGCTCGCCCACCGGGGTGTCGAGGTCCAGGGCGAGGTTGGCCACGGCGAGCGCCTCGCGCAGCCGGTCGTCGTCGGCGTCCGGCGCGGCGACCTTGAGGTTGTCGCGCAGTGTGCCGGTGAACAGGTAGGTGGTCTGGGCGACGACGCTGATCTGCTCGCGCACCCAGGAGGCGGGCACGGCGGTGACGTCGTGACCGCCGACGCGGATCGTGCCCTCGCCGGGGTCCAGGTTGCGCTGGAGCAGCGCGGCGACGGTCGTCTTGCCCGATCCCGAGGGGCCGACGAGCGCCAGTTTCTCGCCGGGCGCGATGGTGAAGCTCACCTTCCGCAGCACCGGGGTGTCGGCGAGGTAGCCGAAGCTGACCGCGTCGAAGGCCACCTCGGAGGTGGTCCGCCGCGGGTTCTCGCCGCCGGGGTCGGTGACCGCGGGCTGCTCGGCCAGCAGGGTTCTGATCTCCTTCGCGGCGGCCATGCCGCCCATGCCGACGTAGAAGAACTGGCCGACCTTGTCCAGCGGCTCGACGAGCTGGGTGGCCAGCAGCACCAGGGCGACCGCCTCGCCCACGCCGATCGCGCCGTCGCGCAGGCGGACCATCGCCAGGACGGTCGCCGCGACGATCATGCCGAGGGAGAAGATCGTGTCGACCACGAAGAGGATGACCTGGTTGCCGGCCAGCAGCCGCATGATCGCCTGGCGCAGGTCCTCCGAGGCCTTGGCCAGGGTCCGGCCGTGGGCGGATCCCTGGTTGAAGAGCTTGAGCGTGGTCAGGCCCTGCAGGGCGTCCAGGAAGCGCGCGGCCAGCCGGTTGGCGGTCTCGCGGTAGCCGTCGCTGACCTTGGTGAAGGCCCGCTGGAAGCCGCCGACGGTGAGCGGGATGACCGGGACGACGAGGGCCAGGATGAGCGCGGTCCACGGGTCGATGAAGATCGCGATGGCGGTCAGGACGAGGACCGGCACGGTCATCGAGGCGAGGATCGGGCCGAGGAAGGTGGCGTAGTAGGTGGCGACGAGTTCGACGGCCTCGGTGCCGGTGGAGACCAGGCGGCCGGTCTGCTCGCTGGAGCGCAGCGGGGCGCCGAGCCGGAGCAGGTGGCGGTAGACCCGGTCGCGCAGGTCCCGTTCCAGCCGGCCGCCTGCGCGGATGGTGATCGCCGGCACCCAGGCGGCGCACAGCGCGCGGGCGACGGCCGCGACGGCCAGGCCGGTGAGGGTCCCGGCGGCGGGCGGGCCGCCCGCGGCGATCTGGCCGATCGCCTGGCCGGTGAACAGCAGCAGCGCGGTGGTGGCGAGGGCCTGGAGCCAGGTGCCCAGCACGGACAGCAGGACCGGTCCGCGGATGGGCCGCATCAGCGGCGTCAAGGACTCCTCCGATCTTCCTGGCGGACCGTCGTGCGCGCCAGCGTCCAGACGCCGAGGGCGAAGGCGGACCAGGTGAGCGTGTTGAGCGATTCTTCGATCCACTGCAGGGTAAGGGTCTGCTCGGGCCGCGACCCGAGGAATCCCATCGTGTACGTGCCGAACAGGGTGAAGCCGAACAGGTAGACCGCGCGGGTGGCCCCGGCCCGGCGGGCGAGCAGCAGCAGCCGGATGCCCACGAGGGTGGCCGAGACGGTCGTCACGATCAGCATCGGCCAGGTGTCCCGGACGGCGATCGCCGCGGCGGCGCCCAGCAGCGCGAAGCCGGCGAACGCCCACGGCGGCGGCCTGCGGCCGGGTCCGATGGCCAGCAGCGCCCACGCCATCAGCGTGTAGCCGGTGCCGAGGAGGAAGAACTGGGACTCGGATAACCAGACGAGGTCCGGCCCGTCGAGCGCGACGATGAGCTTCCAGACGGCCTTGAGCGCCCCGCCGAGCACGATGAGCGCTCCGCCCGTCGCCACGGCGGGGTGGCGGGCGTACGGGATGAGCAGGACGACTCCGATGGCCATGGCGGTGACGGGCAGGAAGTCGACGAGCGCGAGAGAGATCGGATAATCCATCAGCAGGTCCTCGTGTGGGAAACAGTGTTTCCAAGATAGGGACGAGATCCATTGACGGGAAACAGTGTTTCCATAACGATGTGCGCATGTCGAACAGCGATGAGCATCTCGAGGTCCCCATCGTCGGACGGGCGCCGCTCCGGATCAGGCTGGCCGCCGCCGCGCCCTTCGGATGGTGGCCCGCGATCTGCATCGCCCTGATCGCCTTCATCGACCGGGTCGAGTTCAACCTGATGGCGGGCGCCCTCGCCGACATCCAGCGGGAGCTGGGCTTCGGCGACACGGCCGGCGGCGCCATCGCCACGGCCGCCTCGCTGGCCGGGGTCATCCTGCTGATCCCCGCCGGGCGGCTGGCCGACCGGGGCCGCCGGACCTGGACCCTGGCCCTGGTGGTGGCCGTCTGGTCCCTGCTCACCCTCGGCAGCGGGCTGGTCGCCACGTACGCGCTGCTGTTCACCGTTCGGGTGCTGCTCGGCGGCGCGGGCCTGCTGTACAACCCGGCCGCCTCCAGCCTGCTGGCCGACTACTTCCCCGGCAGCAGCCGGGCCCGGGCGTTCTCGCTGGAGCGGTTCGGCTACTTCGCCGGGCCGCCCGTCGGCATCATCGCCGGCGGGGCGCTCGCCGACGCCTACGGCTGGCGCACCATGTTCTTCCTGGTGGCGGTGCCCGGCATGCTGATCGCCCTGCTCTGCCTGACCCTGCGCGAGCCCGAGCGCGGCACCGGCGACCGCATCGAGCTGCTCCGCACGGGCCAGCGGCCACAGCCCGAGCCCGCGCCCGAGCGGCGGGCCCCGGTGCTGCGCGAGATGCGGGAGCTGCTGCGGATCAAGACCCTGCGCGCGATCGTGATCGGGCTGAGCACGGTCTTCTTCGGGGTGAGCGGGCTGATGTTCTGGCTGCCCACCTTCTACCAGCGCACCTTCGACCTGCCGCTCGGGGCCGCCGACCGCCAGGG
>NZ_JAPNNL010000163.1 GCF_027620315.1 Nonomuraea corallina
CCGGCCAGCGCGTCGAGCACCGGCGACGGCCACAGCCTCCTCGCCACTCGCAGCAGCAGCCGCCCCTGCGTCCGCGCGGCCTCCCGCTGCGCGGGCGACGCCGTCCTGGCGTCGGCCTCGGCGTCGAGCAGCTCCCATGGCCGCCCGTCCCCGCCCGGGACGCGGGAGGCCAGTAGGCAGGCGGCGGCGGCGAGGGCCGCCGCGAGCGCGCCCGCGGTGTGCAGGCGCCCCCGCAGGAACGACGACAGGGACGGCAGGTCGTGGACGAGCCCGAGTGCCACGGCCTGTTCGGCCCCGCCCGAGTGGGCGTGCCCGCCCGCCGGGAGCCGGGAGTCGGTGAGCAGGAGGATCGCCGGGTGCATCAGAAGAGGAAGTAGCGCTGGGCCAGCGGCAGGGACGGGGCGGGCGCGGGTTCCACGGGTTCGCCGTCGACGCGTACCTCGAACGTGTCCGGCGCCACCTCGATGCGCGGCAGGGCGTCGTTGAGCGGCATCGTGTCCTTGCCGCGCCGCCGTACGTCGGCCACCGGGACGATCCGGCGGCGCACCGCGAGCCGGTCGGCGAGCCCGGACTCCACCGCGAGCGGCGCCACGAAGTGCAGCGACGTGGCGGCGGCCGTCACCGGCGCGGCGCCGAACATGGGCCGCGGCAGCACCGGCTGCGGCGTCGGGATCGAGGCGTTCGCGTCCCCCATCTGGGCCCAGGCGACCACGCCGCCCTTGAGCACCAGGGTGGGCTTGACCGCGAAGAACGCCGGGTCCCACAGCACCAGGTCGGCCAGCTTGCCCGGCTCCACCGAGCCCAGCTCCGCGTCCAGCCCGTGCGCGACGGCCGGGCAGATCGTGTACTTGGCGACGTAGCGGCGGGCCCGCAGGTTGTCGGCGGCGCCGTCGCCGAGCCGCCCCCGGCGGGCCTTCATCACGTGCGCCGTCTGCCAGGTGCGGATGACGGTCTCGCCGACGCGGCCCATCGCCTGCGAGTCGGAGCCGATGATGGAGATCGCGCCGAGGTCGTGCAGCAGATCCTCGGCCGCCATCGTGGTGGGCCTGATCCTCGACTCGGCGAACGCCAGGTCCTCGGGGATCGACGGGTTGAGGTGGTGGCACACCATCAGCATGTCGAGGTGCTCGTCGAGGGTGTTGACGGTGTGCGGCCGGGTCGGGTTGGTCGACGACGGCAGCACGTTGCCGTACGAGGCGACGCGGATGATGTCCGGCGCGTGCCCGCCGCCCGCCCCCTCGGTGTGGTAGGCGTGGATCGCCCGGCCGGCGATCGCCGCCAGCGTCGACTCCACGAAGCCGGCCTCGTTCAGCGTGTCGGTGTGGATCGTGACCTGCACGCCGGTCGCGTCGGCGACGGACAGGCAGGCGTCGATCGCGGCGGGCGTGGTGCCCCAGTCCTCGTGCAGCTTGAAGCCGGAGGCGCCCGACCTGAGCTGCTCCAGCAGCCCTTCCTCGCTGACCGTGTTGCCCTTGCCGAGCAGCGCGAAGTTGAGCGGGTAGGAGTCGAGCGACTCCAGCATCCGCTCCAGGTACCAGGTCGGGGTGACGGTGGTGGCCTTGGTGCCCTCGACCGGGCCGGTGCCGCCGCCGACGATCGTGGTGACGCCGGAGCCGATGGCCTCGTCCAGGATCTGCGGGCAGATGAGGTGGACGTGCGAGTCGACCGCGCCGGCCGTGAGGATCTTGCCGTTGCCGGCCAGGATCTCGGTGGACGGGCCGATGACGATGTCCACCCCGTCCATGGTGTCGGGGTTGCCCGCCTTGCCGATGGCGGTGATGCGGCCGTCGACGACGCCGACGTCGGCCTTGACCACGCCCCAGTGGTCGAGGATCACGGCGCCGGTGATGACCAGGTCGGCGGCGCCCTCGGCGCGGGTCGCCCTCGACTGGCCCATCGACTCGCGGATGACCTTGCCGCCGCCGAACACGGCCTCGTCGCCCGCCCCCGCGGGGCCCATCGAGCGGTCCTCGGTGACCTCGATGAACAGGTCGGTGTCGGCCAGCCGGACGCGGTCGCCGGTGGTGGGGCCGTAGAGCGCGGCGTAGCGGGCCCGGGAGATCTCAGCCATCGAGCGCTCCCGCCTGCTCGGGCCGCAGCCCCGGCACGATCCGGCGGCCGGCCAGCGGCACCAGCGTGACCTCGCGCGCCACGCCGGGCTCGAACCTGACGGCGGTGCCCGCCGGCACGTCCAGCCGCATCCCCCAGGCGGCCTCCCGGTCGAAGTCCAGCCCCGGGTTGGCGGCGGCGAAGTGGTAGTGGGAGCCGACCTGTACGGGCCGGTCCGCCGTGTTCACCACCCGCACCGTCACCCGCGGCCTGCCGGGGTTCAGCGGGATGGGGTCCTCGGGGTGCGCGTACTCGCCCGGGATCACGGGATCGGCCTGTGCACGGTGACGAGCTTGGTGCCGTCGCGGAACGTCGCCTCGATCTGCACGCTGTCCAGCATCTCGGGCACGCCTTCCATGACGTCGTCCCGGCGCAGCACCGAGCGTCCCGACTCCATCAGCTCGGCCACCGTCCGGCCGTCCCGCGCCCCTTCCATCAGGAACGACGCGATGACCGCGGTGGCCTCCGGGTGATTGAGCCTCAGGCCGCGGGCCTGGCGCTCACGGGCCACGCCGGCGGCGACGTGGATGAGCAGTCGTTCCTGCTCGTGTGGGGTAAGCCGCATGGCCCGGACCATAGGAAGCGTCCGTTTCCGCGACGTTGCCGCGCCATGTCGGGCCGGTTTCCGCCGCTGAGCAGCCCGGATGACGAACGCACGCGTTCGGGCGAGGACGTGGCAATCGGCAATTAACACGCGGGATCTATCCGTGACACGCGAGGGAGTCACCTTTCTTCCAATGGCAGGTCGGCAGGAAGGAACTGCTGGTGCGAACCCCCCGCGTCCTCGTCTCCGCGCTTCTCCTCAGCACCCTGGCGGCCTGCGGGTCGCCGCCGTCCGGGTCCGGCTCCTCCGCCGACGCCGAGGGCGAGATCAAGGTCGGCGTCCTCCACTCGCTCAGCGGCACCATGGCCATCAGCGAGGTCACCGTACGGGACGCCGAACTGCTCGCCATCGAGGAGATCAACCAGGCGGGCGGCGTCCTCGGCAAGAAGCTCGTCCCGGTCGTCGAGGACGGCGCGTCCGACTGGCCGACCTTCGCCGAGAAGGCGACCAAGCTGATCAGGCAGGACAAGGTGGCCACCGTGTTCGGCGGCTGGACGTCGGCCAGCCGCAAGGCCATGCTGCCGGTCTTCGAACGCTACAAGTCGCTGCTCTGGTATCCGGTGCAGTACGAGGGCCTGGAGAGCTCCCCGAACATCTTCTACACCGGCGCCACCACCAACCAGCAGATCATCCCCGGCCTCGACTACCTCAAGGAGCAGGGCAAGAAGAAGATCTTCCTGGTGGGCAGCGACTACGTCTTCCCGCGCACCGCCAACAAGATCATCAAAGCGTACGCGGCCGCGAACGGGATGCAGGTGCTCGGCGAGGAGTACACCCCGCTCGGCCACACCGAGTACTCCACCCTCGTCAACAAGGTCGTCCAGGCCAGGCCCGACGCCGTCTTCAACACGCTCAACGGCGACTCCAACGTCGCCTTCTTCAAGCAGCTCAAGAGCGCCGGCGTGAGCGCCGAGGCGATGCCGGTGCTGTCGGTGAGCGTCGCCGAGGAGGAGGTCAAGGGGATCGGCGTGGACAACATCGCCGGCCACCCCGTCGCCTGGAACTACTACCAGACCACCGACACCCCGGCCAACCAGGCGTTCGTCAAGGCGTTCAAGGCCGCGTACGGCGAGGACAAGGTCACCAGCGACCCGATGCAGGCCGGCTACAACGCCGTCCACCTGTGGGCCGAGGCCGTCAAGAAGGCCGGCACGACCGAGGTCGAGGCCGTCAAGAAGGCGGCCGGCGGGATCGCCCTGGAACGCCCCGAGGGCCTGGTCACCATCGACGGCGAGAACCAGCACCTGTACAAGACCGCCCGCATCGGCGTCATCCGGCCCGACGGCCTGATCGAGCAGGTGTGGGACTCCGGCGAGCCGATCAAGCCCGACCCGTACCTCAAGGGGTACTCCTGGGCCGGCGGGCTGGCGGCGGAGTGATGACGGCCGTCGTCAACCAGCTCCCCATCGGGCTGTCCATCGCGGCCGTGCTGCTCCTGGTGGCGCTCGGGCTGACGGTCACGTTCGGCCAGATGGGCGTGATCAACATGGCGCACGGCGAGTTCATCATGGCGGGCGCGTACACCGCCTTCCTGCTCCAGGACCTGCTGCTCGCGCTGCCCGCGGCGTTCCTGGTCGCCGGGCTCATGGGCCTGGCGCTGGAGCGCGGCGCCATCCGCCACTTCTACGGCAGGCCGCTCGACACGCTGCTGCTCACCTGGGGCGTCAGCCTGGTGCTGCAGCAGCTCGCCCGCGACCTGTTCGGCGCCCCGAACGTGCAGGTACCCGCGCCGTCGTGGCTGTCCGGCGGCCTCGGCATCCTCCCGTACAACCGCCTGTTCATCATGGCACTCGCCGTCGCGGGCGTGGCCGGCATCTGGCTGTACCTCACCCGTACCAGGCTGGGACGGCGCACGCAGGCGGTCGTGCAGAACCGGCGGCTGGCCGCCACCAGCGGCATCGACCCCGGCCGGGTGGACATGCTGACCTTCTTCATCGGCTCCGGGCTGGCCGGGCTCGCCGGGGTGGCGCTCACCCTCATCGGCCCGGTCGGGCCCGCGCTCGGCACCTACTACATCGTCGACGCCTTCCTGGTGGTGGTCGCGGGCGGGCTCGGGCAGCTGCGCGGGGCCGTGCTCGCCGCCGTCGGGCTGGGGCTGCTCAACTCGTACGCCGAGTTCTGGTCCGACGCGAGCCTGGCCAAGGTGCTCGTGTTCGCGGCCGTCATCGGCTTCCTGCAGGTGCGGCCCCAGGGGCTGGTCGCCCTGAGATCGAGGGCGCTGACATGATCAGAAGGAACCTGCCGTTCGCCGCCATCGCGGTGATCGCCCTGGTCGCCGCCCCGCTGCTGCTGGAGCCGTTCCGGCTGAGCCTGCTCGCCAAGTACCTCTGCTACGCGATCGTGGCGCTCGGCATCGGGCTGGCCTGGGGGCAGGGCGGCATGCTCACCCTCGGCCAGGGCGTCTTCTTCGGCCTCGGCGGCTACTCGATGGCCATGTACCTCAAGCTCAGCGAGAGCGGCGGCGGCCTGCCCGACTTCATGGTGTGGAGCGGCGTGGAGGAACTGCCCGCGCTCTGGACGCCGTTCGCCAACCCGGTGTTCGCGCTGACCATGGCGGTGGCCGGGCCGGTGCTGCTCGCGGTCGTGCTCGGCACGCTCGTCTTCAGGCAGCGGGTACGGGGCGCGTACTTCGCGATCCTCACCCAGGCGCTCGCCGCCGCCATGGTCATCCTGCTCGTCGGGCAGCAGGGGCTGACCGGCGGCACCAACGGCATGACGAACTTCTTCGAGCTGTTCGGCGCCGACCTGGCCGAGGACTCCACCCAGCGGGTGCTGTACCTGGTGGTCGCGGGCGTGCTCGGGGTGCTCTACCTGGCCACCCGGCAGCTGGTGAACAGCAGGTTCGGCAGGCTGCTGGTCGCCGTGCGCGACGGCGAGGACCGGGTGCGCTTCCTCGGGTACGACCCGGCCCTGGTCAAGACCGTCACCTTCGCCGTATCCGCCGGTCTGGCCGGGCTCGCCGGAGCCCTGTTCGTCCCGGTCGTCGGCATCATCTCGCCCGCCCTGCTCGGCGTCGTCCCGTCCCTGGAGCTGGTCGTCGCGGTCGCCGTCGGCGGCCGGCAGGTGCTCGCCGGGGCGGTGCTCGGCGCGGTCGTCATGGGCTACGCCCAGACCACGTTCAGCGAGCAGTTCGCCAACGGCTGGCTCTACCTCCAGGGCGCGCTGTTCATCCTGGTCATGACGCTGGCGCCGAAGGGCATCGCCGGCCTTCTGGGGAGGTTGCGCCGTGCTCGAACTGCGTGACGTGCGAGTGGTCTTCGACGGCTTCCACGCCCTCGACGGCGTGGACCTCACCGTCGCCGACGGCGAGCTGCGCTTCCTCATCGGCCCCAACGGCGCCGGCAAGACCACCCTCATCGACGTGATCACCGGCCTGACGAGACCTGCCGCCGGGCGGGTCAGGTTCGGCGGGTACGACCTGGTCGGCCGGAAGGAGCACCAGATCGTCCGGCTCGGCGTCGGCCGCACCTTCCAGACCTCGGTCGTCTTCGAGGAGCTCACCGTCCTGGAGAACCTCGACCTGGCCGCCTGCTTCAGGAAACCGCTGTGGTCGCTGGCCCGGCGGCGGCGAGGCGTGTCGGACGCCGTCGCGGAGGCGCTCGCCAGGACCGGACTCGAACCGCTCGCCGGCCGTTCAGCCGGGGTTCTCTCCCACGGCCAGCGCCAGTGGCTGGAGATAGGCATGCTGCTGGCACAGCGGCCCCGCCTGCTCCTCCTGGACGAGCCCGTCGCCGGGATGTCCAAGGACGAACGGGAGCGTACGGGACAGCTGCTCACCGAGATCGCCGACGACCACACGGTGATCGTGGTGGAGCACGACATGGAGTTCCTGCGCCGGCACGCCTCGGCCGTGACGGTGCTGCACGAGGGCAGGGTGCTCGTTGAGGGGTCGGTGGAGCAGGTCAGCGCCGACCCGCGGGTGCAGGAGGTCTACCTGGGGAGGAGGCCCAGCGATGCTGTCGGCAAGTGAGCTCGAATCCGGCTACGGCAGGGCCCGGGTGCTGTTCGGCGTCTCGGTCGACGTCGGCCCCGGGCAGCTCGTCTGCGTCATGGGACGCAACGGCGTCGGCAAGACGACGCTGCTCAACACCATCATGGGCGTGCTGCCCGCGACCTCCGGCACCGTCACCTTCGACGGCCGCGACGTCACCCGGCTGCCCACCCACGAGCGGGCGCGGCTCGGCATGGGATACGTGCCGCAGGGCCACCAGTGCTTCCCCCAGCTGTCCGTGCTGGGCAACCTGCTGGTGACCATGGAGGCCGCCAGGACCGGCAAGGAGTCCGTCGACTCGGCGCTGGACCTCTTCCCCGGGCTCAAGCCGCTGCTCAAACGCCGGGCCGGGCACCTGTCCGGCGGCCAGCAGCAGCAACTCGCCATCGCCCGCGTGCTCGTCACCCGGCCCCGGCTGCTCATCCTCGACGAGCCCACCGAGGGCATCCAGCCGTCGATCATCCTGGAGATCGAGGAGGCCATTGAACGCCTGCACGCCTCCGGGCTCGCCGTGCTCCTCGTCGAGCAGTACCTCGACATCGCCGTCCGGCTGGCCGACCGGTTCGTCATCCTCGACGCCGGCCAGGTCGTGCGCACCGGCGACGCCGAGGACCTGCACGGCGAGGACGTCCACCGGCTCCTCGCGGTGTGACCGTCACCCCGCCGCCCACCGGCGGGCCGACTCGACGATCTCGTCCAGCCGCCCGCCGTGGGCGCCGTGCCAGTAGACGTGACCGCACTCCCGGCACCGCCCGTACGCGTCGTAGCTGCGCCTGGTCCCCGCCTCCAGCAGCGCCGCCACCTCGCCCTTGGACGCGGCCACCAGCTCGCCGTTGCACGCCGTGCAGCGCGTCCACGGCCGCAGCGGCGGCGCGAACCGCTCCAGCAGGTCGCGCAGCTGGTCGTCCGGCCGCGACCCGCGCACGTACGCGCCCAGCCACAGCGCCCGGCGGCGCAGCAGGCCGCGGTCCTGCGTCAGCAGCACCCGCCGCTCCGCGTTGGCCTGCACCACCAGCGCCGGGTCGTCCATGTCGTTGTGGTAGGCGGTGTCGAGGCCGAGCAGCCGCAACCGCCTGGCCAGCGTCCCCAGGTGCACGTCCAGCAGGAACCGCGCCTCCGGCAGCGGCTGCGGCCGGGGCACGGCCGCGACGTCCACCACGTCCCCCGGCCTCGGCACGTACGCCGGCGACACCCCGCGGTCCCCGGCCGTCATCGGGCCCACCTCGGTCAGCGGGACCCCGGCGGACTCCACGTGGTGGCCGAGCGTCGACGACCCGTCGGTGACGACCGGCCGCTCCGGCTCCCTCCGGCTCGCGGGAAGGAACAGCAGCAGCTCCGGAGCGAGGCGAAGAAGCGCCGTCCTTCCCGTCACAGCACCCATTGTGCCGCGCCCGCGCGCAGGCCCGGTCACAGCGGCAGCCGCCACTGCAGCCACTCGTCGAGCGGCCGGAAACCCATGGCCTCGTTGATCGCCCGCATGTGCCGGTTCTCGCCGGCGTTGTAGGTGACGATCCGGTCGATCCCCGGCTCGTTCTCGCGTAGCCGGAACAGGTTGGAGAGCTTGAGCAGCAGGCCGAGCCGGTGACCGCGGTGCTCCTTGAGCACGGTCGTGTCGCCCTGGTGGCCCCAGCGGTCGGCACGGCCGGCGTCCAGGTAGATCCGGGTGATCCCGGCGGGCGCGCCGTCGGAGGCGCGGCGGGCGAGCACGCTGTAGCAGTCCTCGCCGTCCCGCCGCATCCGCTCCTCGGTGGCGCGTATCCGGTCGACCGGCAGCCGCTTGGCCTCCACGCCCGCGTCGTGCGGCGCGTCGTTCATGCCGTCGAGCACCGCCGCCAGCGCCGGCAGCAGATCGTCAGCGGCCGGTCCGGTCCAGCGCTCGAGCAGGTAACCGCCGGGTTCGGGCATCAGGCGGGCGAGCTCGTCCAGGTCGGCCCTACCCAGGTCGAGCACGCTGCGGGTCTCGTGGAGGGCCACCGAGCAGCCGCGCGCGGCGGCGAAGGCGGACCCCGGACCGCCGGCGCGCGTGACGTCGGTGATCAGCAGATCGCGGCCGGCCGCCCGCGCCCGTCCGACGGCGTGATCCAGCAGCGCGGTGCCCACCCCCCGGCGCTGCCGCCCCGGGTGGACCGTCAGCGTGAACAGGGTGGCCAGGTGCGGGTTGTCGTAGCGGGGCAAGCCCAGCGCGTAGCCCGCGACGATCCGGCCGTCCTCGGCCACGGCCCACGCCTCGGCCCTGGACCCCGGCGACCCCTCCAGGAGGTAGGCGCAGAACCGCGTCCGCGACCACAGCGGCCGCGGAACCTCCGCCACGCTCGCCGCGTACGTCTCGTAGAGCCCGGCGGCCTGCTCGCCCGTCTCGATCCGCTGGATCAGCATGGGGACCAGACAAGCGCACCCCCGCCCACCCAGGCGAACGATTTACTGGCGGTAGTTCTCCACCTGGCTCGCCGGACGGGCCGACGCGCCGTCAGGGTCCTCACCCGCGCCGCGCCGGGCGCGCCGCTGCCGCAGCAGGTCCCAGCACCGGTCCAGCGCCGCCTCCAGCTCCTTGACCCGGGCGTTCTCCTCGTCCGTGGCCAGCTCGCCCGCCATCAGCCTGTCGCGCAGGTCGTGCTCCTCGTCGACCAGAGCCTTGATCCGGCCCAGAATCTCGTCGTCCCGCATACCGGGGACTCTAACCCGCGCGTGATACAACACGCGCTATGCCTGGACTCGCCGTGGTAAGGAAGCCCGGCCCCCGCATCGCCGAGGGCATCGTCACCAACATCGCACGCGAGCCCGTCGCCCCCGCTCTCGCCGCCGAGCAGCACGCCGCCTACGTCGCCGCGCTCGCCGCCGCCGGCTGGCGCCCCGTGCACGCCACCCCCGCCGACGACCTGCCCGACGCCCCGTTCGTGGAGGACACGGTGGTGGTGTCCGGCCGGCTCGCCGTCCTGACCCGGCCGGGCGCGCCGGAGCGGCGGCCCGAGGTCGAATCCGTCGAGCAGACCGTACGGGACCTCGGCCTGAACGCGGTACGGATCACGCGGCCGGGCACTCTCGACGGCGGCGACGTCCTGCAGGTCGGCGAGACCGTGTACGTCGGCAGGTCGGCGCGGACCAACGACGACGGCATCGCCCAGCTCGCCGCCCTGCTCCCCGAACGCCGGGTGGTCCCTGTCGAACTGTCCGGAGTGCTCCACCTGAAGTCGGCCGTGACCGCGCTGCCCGACGGCACCCTCATCGGCGACCCCGCCCACGCCCGGCTGCCCGGCCTCCTGGTGCCGCCGGAGGAAGCGGGCGCGCACGTCGTGCCGCTCGGCGGCGACACCGTCCTGATGGCGGCCTCCGCACCGCGCACCGCCGAACTGCTGGAGCAGCGGGGTCTCACCGTCGTGGCGGTCGACATCTCGGAATTCGAGAAGCTGGAAGGCTGCGTCACCTGCCTGAGCGTGCTCGTACCTGAAGACTCTCAGCATGTGAGAAGGTGACCGGTCCACGCCGAGACGTCTGATACCGTGAATCGCATGCTGCGCGGCCTCCTTCTTAGCTGCCGCGGCGAGGGCCTCTGAAGGCCGGCTCCCTCGCCGCGGAGCCAGTCATGCGCGTCGGCCGCTCTCTCGACCGACATCCAGGAGCGATCCGATGACAGCCCAGCAGCCCAGCCGCATGCCGTTCCAGCGCTACCAACCCTTCGAGCCGATCCGGCTGACCGACCGCACCTGGCCCGACCAGGTCATCACCAAGGCCCCGCGCTGGTGCGCCGTCGACCTGCGCGACGGCAACCAGGCGCTGATCGACCCGATGGACGCCCACCGCAAGCTCCAGATGTTCGAGCTGCTGGTCCGGATGGGCTACAAGGAGATCGAAGTAGGCTTCCCCGCCGCCTCCCAGACCGACTTCGACTTCGTACGCCAGATCATCGAAGAGGGCCGGATCCCCGACGACGTGGTGATCCAGGTGCTGACCCAGGCCAGGCCCGAGCTGATCGAGCGCACCTTCGAGTCGCTGCGGGGCGCCAAGCAGGCCATCGTCCACCTCTACAACTCCACCTCCACGCTGCAGCGCCGGGTGGTGTTCGGCATGGACAGGGAAGGCGTCACCGCCATCGCCGTCGAAGGCGCCAAACTGGTCAGGAAACTGGCCGAGGCCACCGACGTCGACATCTTCTACCAGTACTCGCCCGAGTCGTTCACCGGCACGGAGCTGGAGTACGCCGTCGAGGTCTGCGACGCGGTCAACGAGGTGTGGCAGCCCACCCCCGACCGCAAAGTGATCATCAACCTGCCGGCCACGGTCGAGATGGCCACCCCCAACGTCTACGCCGACCAGATCGAGTGGATGCACCGCAACCTGAAGCACCGCGACTCGATCATCCTGTCGCTCCACCCGCACAACGACCGCGGCAGCGCCGTCGCCGCCGCCGAACTGGGCTACATGGCCGGCGCCGACCGCATCGAAGGATGCCTGTTCGGCAACGGCGAGCGCACCGGCAACGTGTGCCTGGTCACGCTCGGGATGAACCTGTTCTCCCAGGGCGTCGACCCCGAGATCGACTTCAGCGACATCGACGAGATCCGCCGCGTCGTCGAATACTGCAACCAGCTACCCGTCCACCCCCGCCACCCGTGGGGCGGCGAACTGGTCTACACCGCCTTCTCCGGCTCCCACCAGGACGCCATCAAGAAAGGCTTCGAACACCTGGAGGCCGACGCCGCCGCCGCGGGCGTCCCCGTCGACGACCAGACCTGGGCCGTCCCGTACCTGCCCATCGACCCCAAGGACATCGGCCGCACCTACGAGGCCGTCATCCGGGTCAACAGCCAGTCCGGCAAGGGCGGCGTCGCCTACATCATGAAGGCCGACCACCAGCTCGACCTGCCGCGACGGCTGCAGATCGAGTTCTCCAAGGTGGTGCAGGCGCGCACCGACGCCGAGGGCGGCGAGATCACCCCCGCCCAGATGTTCGCCATCTTCCAGGACGAATACCTGCCCACACCCGGCAACCGCTGGGGCCGCCTCGGCCTCATGGCCCACCGCCACGACTCCACCGTCGACGAGAAGGTCCGCATCAACGCCGACGTCCGCGTCGAAGGCGAGATCCGCGAACTCGAAGGCATCGGCAACGGCCCCATCTCCGCCTTCATCGACGCCATCTCCGCCGCAGGCATCAAAGTACGCGTGCTGGACTACGTCGAACACGCCCTGAGCGCCGGCACCGACGCCAAAGCGGCCTCCTACCTGGAGTGCGACGTCAACGGCACCGTGCTGTGGGGGGTCGGCATCGACGCCAACACGACCACCGCCTCACTCAAGGCCATCATCTCCGCGGTCAACCGCGCATCCCGCTGACCGCTTCCCCACCGGCCCCGCACGACCTGCGGGGCCCCGGTGACCGGCGCACCGCCCACAAGGCCCGACGCCGCACCATTCCTCGACCGCGCCCCGCTGACCATGGGGGTGCGGTCGAGGTGTTTCACCGGGGGTTGAGGGCGCAGGCGTGGATGTGGCTGTAGCGCTTCTGGGCGATGCGCATGAGATCGGTCAGATCCTTCATGGCATCCCGGCCTTTGGCGACCTGCGTCAGATAAATATCGATCATGCGCTCTGTGCCGCCACAGGTGAATTTGGCGCTCACCCGATAAGGCTGCTCGGCCAACAGCCCGTCAGTCAGATAAGCGGCCATGCCGTCACCCAGATCGGCGGGAAGCCGGATTCCTCCATGCCGTGTATAGAGGCTATGCCGGTCTCTGAGAACAAAGTTCAGATGCTCTTGACTGGTCCCACCACCCACTTGGAGCCAACTCACTTCCAGAGGACTGGGGTTCGTATCAGAAGTCCGGCATTCACCGCTGTCCTCGTTCCCGGTGGTCCTCTCTGTATAAGCCCCGGTAAGGCCACTTGCGAGCCTAAGAGCTTCCTCCGGGACTAGCCTGCAGATGTACGGGGGGATATTCACGATCGGCTGGAGGGCAGAACTCGGCGTGGATGCGATGTCATTCTTGGGACTGCAGGCTACGGCAGCAAGTATGAAAATAGTTAGTCCCAGAGTCGGACGGGATCCCGTCATTTTTCGCCTTCTGAGGTGGAGGGTCTCAGCTCGAGATAAGTCCTCGTTGAACTTGAGTCACCGAGATCTGCGCTGAAACGGCCGAGTAGATCACTACCTCCGCCCTTCGTTCGAGCCCATGCGAGAAAGTCGCTGTATTCCTCTGGGCTCATTTGAGAAAAATCCTTGATTCTTGGAGGGGTGCCGGTTACAAATGTCCGATCACTGATCGATGCGTCCTCGAGCATCCCCTTGTTCAGCATGGTTGCGCTAATCATTTGCTCCGCCAGTCGCTCCACCGCCAAACGGTTGTCGGCCAGCGTTCGGTAGGCCTCGTCCAGAGTACGCGTCCGTGGTGACATCCGCTGGGCGACTTGTTCTGAAACTTCGCTATACGCTGCTTCTGCGAGCTTTTCATATCCCGCCCCGATTATTTCGCCGAAAGCTCCATTGGCGAGTGCGCCCATCGACTTGGCTCCGGGTATCGGGAGCACTCCTATCGCATCCCCCACCATCGTTTTCAGTGAATCGTCCGCCTTTTGGTCGTTGAACCCTTGAGCGATGAGTACTTGACGACGGGTCTCAATGAGATGCTTGAACGGGGTTGCTTCCTCGACAATGCGATCCATCAAGTATTGCAAAGTGTCAGTCTTGTCGATGCGCCCGTTACTATTGAGGTCGAACTCCTTGACCTGCTCTATCGTCAAGCCGAATCGTTCGGCGTTGGAAGCATTCAGGCCTACAGGAGGAGCGTCGGCAAGTGCGGCTCGCATCTGTTCTGTTTGCGCTCTGATCATTGCTTCGAAGCCTTGATCGCTGGACGTGGCCAGCACCAACGCATACGACATGTCCTGAGGTGCTACCTGGCCGAACGCCGCCCGGTTCAGGTAGAGCCTGGACAGTTGGTCGATGTGGGCTGAGATGGCGCGGGCCAGCGGATAGCTCAAGGGGGCATATCGATCGAAGATCTCCCGATCTCTCATCTCCAGGTTGTCGCCGCCCCGCTGAAACGCCTCGCGGATCTCGTCCGAGGTGGTTTTGATCAGCTGGGCGGCCAGTTTCTTGCTGATCGAGTCCTGGCCGGTGGTCGCCGTGATGAGCATGCCGGAGATCGGTTCGTAGTCGTCCAGGTAACGGGACGCACCCCACCGGGTCGTCAGCAGATAATCCAGCACGGATTCGTTCCACCCGGCCGGAGTATGGTCGAGCAGGGCGTGGGAAGCCTCCCGGCTGGACTTCGCGGCGTGGAACAGGTCCTCCACCATCGACGAGCTCTTCGTGACCAGCCCTCTTGTCGGGGCTCCCGGCCTCATCAGGGTGCCGAGGCCCAGCGAGCCGGCCAGGTCGACGATGGGAATCTGGGCGGTTCCGAAGGCGCGGCCCAGCGGGTCCTGGCTCGCCGCCCATGTGTCCTGGCGTTGTTCGCGCTCGTACACGATCACGTCGCGCCCGACGACCTCCATGAACTTCTTCGAGTACGGCGGCGTCCCGTCGTGCGCTCGCCAGATGAGCGCCTGGGCCTGGTATCCCAGGTACGTCCCGCCGTCGTCCGTCGCGTGCTGGGCCCGTCCTTCCCGCACCAGGTCGTCCAGGAAATCGTCGCCCAGGTACGCGGGATTGTCCGGGTCGGTGCCCTTGGCGAGCGAGATGCTCAGCATGCTGAGGACGTTCCTGCTCGAGACGGCGAGCCGGGTTTTACGCTCGGAGTCGTCGCGGTTCATGGCGTCACGCAGCATCGTCGTGACCGAGCCGACCATCCGCGTGACCCCCCGGGCGCCGATCGCGGCGAGAAACGCGTTCACGAATTCCGGGTCGCCTGCTCTCGATACATATTTCTCCAGTTCTGCCAGTGCCTGCTCGTCACCCTCGGCGGCCCGCAGTGCGGCCCGGCCGGCCACCGTGCCGTCCAGCAGGTCCTTGGCGTCCTCGAGCCGGTCGGGCATCTCTATGAAGCTTCCGGCGGAGGTGCTCCTGCCGAAGGCGGCCTTCTGGCGCTGCAACTCGTGGACGAGCTGCTGGCGCCGCCTCAGGTCTTCGGCCTGGGTGGTGATCCGCCGGGCGAGTTCGCGCAGTCGCGCCGCCGGGGCGGTGTCGAGTCCGGCCCCACGCAGTTCGCGGTGCAGCGTGCGGGCCAGTTCTTCCAGCCGGCCCGCCGCTTCGGCGTGCTTGCTGGTCATCGTGTCGAACTCGGCCTGCTTGACCCCGCTGAACCCGCTCATGTCGCGTCCGGGATCGAGGCCAGTTTCGCATTGGCGCTGTGCACGGCCTGCTCGAGCATCGCCTGGAGTTCTCGCTGGTCGGCGTGGACCTGGGCGTCGAACCGGGCACCGGTCGGCCCCACCCAGGCGTCGCTCTCCATGAGGCGGCAGGAGGGCGTGAGCGCCCACCAGTGCTCGTCCGACAACCGCTGGATCCGCTCCGCCGCGGCCCGCATCACGTCGCGATCGAGGTCAACCACGATGATCCCCTCGTACGGCTCGCTCCACCAGAACCAGGTCAGGAGGCGGCGTCCCCCCATGTCGCAGACCGTAATCAACAACACGTCAACAGAACAAGCGAAAGGACGCTGAAAGCATGAGTACGTCAGAGAAGTGTTCGATAATATCCTGTTTTGCCCGGTGCGGCGTGGCACAGAATCCACCCGATGGAGCGAGATAGCCTCCAACCAACGTTACGGTCTGGTAGAGATGGGATCTTCCGTCGGTCTTGTCGGGTAAGAATTGGCTGTGACCCACGGATATCCTTCCCTCACTGAGAATGAAACCCGACGGACTCTCGTTGAACATCAGCTGAAACAGTCGGGGTGGGGCCGGGACCAGATGGTCGACGAGTACACCATCACGGACGGAAAGATCATGGCCGCCGGAGGCAGGCCGAGGCGGGGAGCACAACTGCGTGCGGATTACGCGCTTGAATACCGGCCGGGTCTGCCTATCGCGGTGGTGGAGGTCAAGCGGACGTCCATCAGCTCGGACGACGGCGTCGAGCAGGCCAAACGGTACGCCAAGAAGCTTCAGGTGCCCTTCGCCTATGCCACGAACGGTCAGCGGATCCAGGAGATCGACCTCGACACTGGGCTTATCACGGAGATCGACAGCTACCCTTCGCCGGCCGAGCTCTGGGAGCGCTACCGCCAGGCCAAGGGGCTCGATGTACGGCTCGCCACCGACCTCGTGCTGACTCCATTCGACCAGACGCTCAAGAACTGGGACAACAGCCCGAAGGTCCCCCGCTACTACCAGCGGCTGGCGGTCAACAAGGCGGTAGAGGCCATCGGGCGAGGACAGGAACGAGTCCTGCTCGTTCTGGCCACCGGGACGGGCAAGACGCTTGTGGCCTACCAGATCGTCAAGAAGCTATATAACGGCGGTTGGATCAAGGGCCGTCGGCCGCGGGTCCTCTATCTTGCCGACCGGAATATCCTCGTGGACCAGCCCAAAGACGAATATTTCGTGCAGGGGTTCGGCGAAGCCGTCCACAAGTTGGGCGGCGGGGTGGCGAAACTTGGACGTGACATCTACTTCGCGCTCTATCAGTCCCTCGATCAGCAAGGGAAGGAGACGACGGGCGACCGTAAGGCACTGTTCGAGCAGTTCGACAGAGACTTCTTTGATCTCGTCATCGTCGACGAGTGCCACCGGGGGAGTGCCAAGGACAACTCCAACTGGCAACGCATCCTGAAGCACTTCGCGTCCGCCGTGCAGATCGGCCTCACCGCGACGCCGATCAGCGAACGCGACGCCGACACCTTCGAGTACTTCGGCAAGCCTGTCTACGAGTACTCGCTCAAGGACGGCATCGAAGACGGCTTCCTCGCCCCCTACCGGGTGCGTCGGGTGAACATCAACGTCGACGTCAGCGGTTGGGCACCAGAGCCGGGCCAGCTTGACAACTACGGCAACGTCATCCC
>NZ_JAPNNL010000164.1 GCF_027620315.1 Nonomuraea corallina
CGGCGGCCCGCTCCTCCGGGGCGGGCGACAGCAGCGCGTCGAGGCGCCGGCCGAGGTCCTGCCTGCTCCTGGCCTCCCGGGCGAGCGCGGCGGCGGCCCGGGCCACGAGCGGGGCGACGCGGCCCAGCCTGGCGTCGGTGAGGCTGCCGGAGTCGAGCAGCCACAGGTAGCCGTAGGTGACCTCGCCGTGGCGCAGCGGCCAGCAGATCCTGGCCAGCACCTTGAGCCCTTCGTCGGCGGGGATGCGGACCGGGCCGTGGGCCCGCGCGATGCCGTAGCGTTCGAAGTAGTCGCGCACCTCCGGGGAGGCGCGCCGGCGCAGGATGGACTCCTGGCGCACGGTGTCGATGTCGCCGTGCTGCGCGCCGTACGCGAGCAGGCGGAAGGAGCGGTCCTCCAGCGTCGCCGAGGCGCCGAGCAGGCCCGCGATCTCGTCGACGATGTCCTGCAGATCAGCGGTGTTGTGCATGTGTATGACAGCCTGCCACATCTGGCGTTACTCGCGTCCATAGCACTGGCTGACCTGCGGTTTTAGGCTGGAAAGCATGTTGGGACACGTACTGCTCGCCGCATCGGGGAGCCGGCTGGTGCGCCGGTCCGTGTCGGGCTTCCCGCTCACCCGCAGGGTCGTCGACCGGTTCGTCGCCGGCGAGAGCGTGCCGGAGGCGCGCGAGGCGATCCTCCGGCTGCGCGAAGCCGGGCTGTCCGTCACGGTCGACCATCTCGGCGAGGAGACCCGCGACGCGGGCGACGCCACGGCCATCACGAAGGCGTACCTCACGCTGCTGGAGGAGCTGGGGCCGCTGGAGCTGGGAGGCGCCGCCGAGGTGTCGGTGAAGCTGTCGGCGGTCGGGCAGGCGCTCGACGAGGACCTGGCACTGGAGAACGCGCGGGCCATCTGCGCCGGCGCCGCGGCGGCGGGCGCCACCGTCACGCTCGACATGGAGGACCACACCACGGTCGACTCCACCCTGCGGATCCTGCGCGAGCTGCGCCGCGACCACCCGTCGACGGGCGTGGCCGTCCAGGCCTACCTGTACCGCAGCGAGGACGACTGCCGCGCGCTCGCGCACGAGGGGTCGCGGGTGCGGCTGGTCAAGGGCGCCTACCGGGAGCCCGCCTCGGTCGCCCACCAGGGCAAGGCCGCCGTGGACAAGGCGTACGTGCGATGCCTGCGCATCCTCATGGAGGGGCAGGGGTATCCCATGGTGGCGACCCACGACGACCGGCTGATCTCCATCACGGAGCTGCTCGCCGACCGCCACGGTCGCTCCCGGGGCGACTACGAGTACCAGATGCTGTACGGGATCCGCACGGACCGGCAGGAGGCCCTGGCCGGAGCCGGTCACACGGTCCGCGTCTACGTCCCCTACGGCGACGACTGGTACGGCTACTTCATGCGCCGCCTGGCGGAGCGCCCGGCCAACGTCGCCTTCTTCCTTCGTGCCCTTGGAGGCAAGTGATCATGGATGCCATCAGCAACGTCCCGGCCCCGGCCAACGAGACGGTCCTCGGGTACGCTCCCGGCAGCGCGGAGCGGACCGCCCTGGAGGCCCGGATCAAGGAGCTGGCCGGCGCCTCGCTCGACCTGACCATGACGATCGGCGGTGACCAGCGGCTCGGCGGCGGCGCCCCGATCGACGTGGTCCAGCCGCACAACAAGAGCGCCGTGCTGGGCCGTACCCGGGAGGCGGGCGCGCAGGACGTGCGCGCGGCGATCGACGCGGCGCTGGCCGCCGCGCCGGCCTGGCGCGCGCTGCCGTTCGACGAGCGGGCGGCGATCTTCCTCAAGGCCGCCGACCTGCTGGCGGGGCCGTGGCGGGCGACGCTGAACGCGGCCACCGTGCTCGGCCAGTCCAAGTCGGCCCAGCAGGCCGAGATCGACGCGGCCTGCGAGCTGATCGACTTCCTGCGGTTCAACGTGGCCTACGCCCGGCAGATCTACGCCGACCAGCCGATCTCGTCGCCCGGCGTGTGGAACCGGATGGAGTACCGCCCGCTCGAGGGCTTCGTGCTGGCGATCACGCCGTTCAACTTCACCGCGATCGCCGGCAACCTGCCGACCTCGGCCGCGCTGATGGGCAACGTGGTGGTGTGGAAGCCGTCGCCGACGCAGCAGTTCGCGGCCCACTTCACGATGCGGCTGCTGGAGGAGGCCGGGCTGCCGCCGGGCGTCATCAACCTGGTGACCGGCTACGGCGAGGCCGTCTCGGAGGTGGCGCTCACCCACCCCGACCTGGCCGGCATCCACTTCACCGGCTCGACGGCGACGTTCCAGCACCTGTGGCGCACCGTCGGCGAGAACATCGCCTCCTACCGCGGCTACCCGCGCCTGGTCGGCGAGACCGGCGGCAAGGACTTCGTGCTGGCCCACCCGTCGGCCGACCCGGCGGTGCTGTCGACGGCGCTGATCAGGGGCGCCTTCGAGTACCAGGGCCAGAAGTGCTCGGCGGCGTCGCGGGCGTACGTGCCGCGCTCGCTGTGGAGCCGGATGCGCGACGACTTCGTGGCCGTGGCCGAGTCGCTGACCGTGGGCGACGTGGCGTCGGACCTGTCGACGTTCATGGGCGCGGTCATCGACGACCGGGCCTTCGCCAAGCACAAGGCGGCCATCGACCGGGCCCGCGCGTCCTCGGGGATCGACGTGCTGACGGGCTCGTACGACGACTCCACCGGCTATTTCGTGAAGCCGACCGTCCTGGAGTGCGCCGACCCGACCGACGAGATCTTCATCAAGGAGTACTTCGGGCCGATCCTGGGCGTGCACGTCTACGACGACGCCGACTTCGACACCGTGCTCGACCAGATGGAGGGCGTGAGCCCGTACGCGCTGACCGGCGCGTTCATCGCCCAGGACCGGTACGCGATCAGGGCGGCGTCGGAGCGGCTCCGCTTCGCGGCGGGCAACTTCTACGTCAACGACAAGCCGACCGGGGCGGTCGTGGGCCAGCAGCCGTTCGGCGGTGGCCGCGCCTCGGGCACCAACGACAAGGCGGGCTCGCTGTACAACCTGGTCAGGTGGGTGAGCGCCCGCGCGATCAAGGAGACGTTCGCCCCGCCGACCGACCACCGTTACCCGCACATGGGCTGACGGTCCGATCCGTCCCGCGCCCTCGGTCTCCACGCGAACCGGGGGCGCGGGCGCCTCAACCGGCGGTCAACCGGCGGTCAGGCGGCGGTCAGGCGGCGGTCAGGCGGCGGTCAGGGGGCACGGCGGTCGAGCCGGTGCTCGGCCAGGGCGCCCAGGTCCACCTCGTCGAGGCTGGTGACGACGAGGTCGGCGTGGGCGTCGGCGAGCATTCGCTGGTCGTCCGCGCGGGCCACCCCGAGCCCCGCCATCCCGCCGGCCTTGGCGGCCTGGACGCCGCTGACCGCGTCCTCGACCACGAAACAGTCCTCAGGCGGCACGTGCAGCTCGGCCGCCGCGGTGACGAAGATCTCCGGGTCGGGCTTGCCGTGCGCGAAGTCGCGGCCGGACAGGTCGGCGTCGAAGAAGCCGGCGAGCGTCTGGCCCGGCTGGATGAAGTCGTAGGCCAGGCCCTGCTCGGCCGCGAACGTGTCGAGCCGGATCCGCCCGAGGAACAGGCCGGCGTTCTTGGACGAGGACGCCACCGCCGCCGGGACGCCCGCCCCGTGGACGGCCAGCGCGAACCTGAGCGCGTCCGGGTAGGCGGTGAACTCCCCCGCTTCGATCAGCCGGATGACCAGCCGCTGCTTGTGCTCGGCGTACGTCTCGACCCGGTCCTCGGCGTCCGGCACGTCGAAGTACCGCAGCGCGGCCAGCGCGCCGCTCATCCGCGGCTTGCCCGACAGGACCCGCTGGTAGACCTCCGGCGTGAACCGGTCGTCCGACCAGCTGCTGCGCTCGCGGATGCCGGCCCACTCCCCCTCCATCAGCTCGCGCAGCGCCTCCTTCCAGGCGCGCTGATGCGGCGAGTCCACGAGCACGCCGTCGACGTCGAAGATCGCCCCTTTGAATCCCGTCATGGGCATGGCGCGCCCCTCTCTCGGATCTGTCACCGGCCGGAGGCGGTCCCGGGGACGCCTCCGGGGATCGCGAAGACGCAGGTGCCTCCCGGGGTCAGCTCGCGGACGTCGTCGCCCACACCCACGTGCAGCGGGCCGCGGAACCCCTCCGCCTGGGCCGACAGGATGAGCTTGTCCCCCTCGACGGCCAGCCGGAGCGTGGTGCCCCGGAAGCGCATGCAGAACGTGACGCCGTCGAGCCGGTCGACCAGGCGGGGCGCCACCCTCAGCACGTCGCCGGTGATGCTGGTGCCGACGTAGCTGCGCTGCAGCAGGTCGAGGGTCCCGGACATGACGCCCATGTGGATGCCCTCCTTGGTGGTGCCGCCCTGCACGTCGTTGACGTCGCTCTCCAGCGCCACCAGGTAGCGTTCCCACGAGCTCTCCGGGTCGACGCCGGCCAGCACCCCCGCGTAGGTGACGAAGCTGAGCGTCGAGCCGTGGGTGGTGCGCTCGTCGTAGTACTCGATCGTCCGCCTGGCCAGGTCGCGGTCGTAGTCGTAGCCGAGCCGGCCGAACAGCTCGCTCAGCTCCTCCTCGTCGAAGAGGAAGAACAGCATGACCGCGTCCGCCTGCTTGGACATCTTGTAGCGGTTGGGGTCCCTGCCCTCGGCCCTGAGGATCCGGTCCATGCGCTGGACGTTGCGGTAGCGGTCCCGGTAGCCGGCCCAGTCGAGCTCCTCCAGGCCCGCGTAGCCCTCGAACTGGCTGATCACGCCGTCGTGAAACGGGACGCACATGCGGCGGCTCATGTGCCGCCAGGTCTCCAGCTCCTCGTCGGTCACCTGGAGGTGGCGGCGGATCATCGCGGCGCGGCTGCTGGGCAGCAGGTCGAGCACCTTGGGCGCGGTGTGGGCGATCCAGGCCGCCATGACGTTGGTGTAGGCGTTGTTGCGCAGGCCGGGCTCCTCGGAGTCCGGGTAGCGCTCGTGGAACTCGTCGGGGCCCATCACGCCGTGGATCTCGTACCGTCCGGTCTCCGGGTCGAGGTGCGCGATCGACGCCCAGAAACGGGCGATCTCCAGCATCAGCTCGGCGCCGTAGTCGCGCAGGAACTCCAGGTCGTCGGTGGCCTGGAAGTACCGCCACACGTTGTAGAAGATCGCCGCGTTGACGTGCCGCTGCCGGTGGCTGAGATCCGGGTCCCACTGGCCGGACAGCGGGTTGAGGTGCACCCGCTGGGTCTCCTCGGTGCCGTCGCTGCCGCTCTGCCAGGGGAACATGGCGCCCCGGTGGCCGGCCTCGGCCGCCGCGGCGCGGGCCTCGGTCAGGCGCCGGTGCCGGTACAGCAGCAAGGACCGGGTGATCTCGGGAAGGCGCAGGTTGAGGAACGGGTAGACGTACATCTCGTCCCAGAAGACGTGCCCCCGGTACGCCTCGCCGTTGAGGCCGCGGGCGGGGACCCCGGCGTCGTGCCGGGCGGTGTGGCGGGAGCAGACCTGCAGCACGTGCGAGATGTGCAGGCGCAGCAGCACCTGGGCGCGCGGCTCGCGGGGCAGCCGCACGTCGCAGCTGTCCCACAGCTCGGTCCAGGCCGAGTCGTGCTCGTCCAGCGCCCCGGCGAAGTCGGGATAGCGCAGCACGTGCCGGCCGGCGGCGGCCAGCGGCTCGGTGATGGCGTTGTCGTGCGAGGTGAAGACGGAGACGAGCTTCTCGACCCGGCTCGGCCGGCCCTCCTCGACGTCGAAGCTGAGCACCTGCTGGATGTAGTCCTGCATCTGGTGCAGCCGCCGCTCGGTCTCTGCCGGGCGGTCGCCGTGGAAGGCGCGGGTGCGGGCGGCCTGGGCGATGTAGATGTCGGACTGGCGGGTCTTCACCTTGAGCGCGATCACCTCGGGGCCGAACGTGCGCGGCGACACCGGGTCCAGGTGGCGCCCCTCCAGCTCGCGGTAGCGGGCCACGATCTGGTTGGTCATCCGGCCGTCCAGGGCGGTGACCACCTCGACCCGGCCCGACCAGTTCTCCGGCGTGAGCGTCCACTCGATCGCGGCCTGGTGGCTGTGCGCCATGCTGACGAACCGGCGGCTGCGCAGGCTCGTCACGCGCCCGGCCTCGTCGCGGAAGCGCAGGTAGCGCTCCACCAGGGCGAGGCGGACGTCGTAGGAGTGCCGGTAGTCGAGCACCTCCACGTTCCCGAACCGGACCGCCGGCTCCCCCTCGACGCGGAGCTTCAGCGGCAGCCAGTTCGGCAGGTTGACCAGGTCCTCGTTGAGCACCGGATGACCGTCGAAGATCGTGGTCTCCCGGTTGTAGCCGCCGTGGGTGTACGTGCCCGGGTAGTGGATCTCCCCGAAGTCCTCCCATTCGGCCGTGCCCCGGGTGCAGAAGTAGCCGTTCCCGGTCGAGGTGATCGCCTCGCGCAACTGCTCGGCCTCGGGGTCGAAGTGGTCGTACGTGAGTGTGAAGCCTTCCATGGCGCCCCCCGCGCGCTACCGGCTTCTCATTCGGCTACCCCTCTATCGCACGGGCAACCCTGCTGCTAGAGTCCATGATCTTCTGCTTCCCGCTGTCGGAAGGCCGCCTCCGGTGTCTGACCTGTCGCGGCAGCGGCCGTACGCGGTGTTCTGGTGGGCGCTGGCCGCCGGGGCGTTCGTCTGGGAGTTCGTCCGGCCGCTGCTGTCTCCTCCGAAGAGGATCATGTGCGCCGTCCGGGCGCCGGTCGCCGTGCCCGAACGGCGCCGCACGGCCGCCGACGTGGCCGAGTACGCCGGGGTGCTGCTGGTCGACGCGGGGCCGTTCCTGCTGGCCGGGCTGATGGTGCTGGCCGTACGGCACGGCGCGCACACGCGGGCGGCGGGGCTGGCGCTCGGGGTGCTGCTGGCGCCGGAGGCGCTGTTCGTCCTGGAGGAGTCGCTGCGCCCGCCGGCCGAGCCGACGCCCGGCTGCCTACCGGAGCCGTCGCCCTACCGTCCTTTCCTGGTCGCCCTCCACTGGATCACCTCGCCCGCGGCACTGGTCGTCCTGGCCGGGATCGCGGGGGCGAGGACACGGCCGGACCGGGGGTCGCTGTGGCGGCTCGCGGCGGCCGTGGCGGCGGTGCTGGCCGCGGTGCCGCTGCTCCCCCTGGTGCCGCCGCTGGCGGACCGGTTGGCCGGGCCGGCGCTGAGCGCGTACGGCACGCCGCGGTACGCGCTCGCCGGAGGTGGCTTCGCCCATGTCCTCGACCTGGACCAGGGCCGGGTGGAGCCCGCCGAGCTCTACGTCGGCCGGCGGGTGGCGGTCGTCCAGGCGCTGGCGCCGGCGGGTGAGCCGGGGCACTACTACGCGAGCGTGGTCAGCCACGGCGAGGCCTGGGCGACCCACTACTCGCCGCGCGGCTCGACCTCCCGCCTGCACCGGCTGAGGGTGAACGCCCAAGGCGACGTCGAGCTCGGCGAGCCCGTGTCCGGCAGGATGAGGGGAATCGTCCACGACCTCGCCGTGTCACCCCGCGGCCGGATCGCCTACGTCCGCAACGCCCACGTCGCCGGGGACGACAAGCAGTTCACCGGGGTGCTCGGGCCCCGGCGGGAATGGCAGGTCCAGGGACACTCCCTCTACTGGCTGGACGAGCACCGGCTCGCCCTGCCCGGCGAGCCCCAGGTGGCCGGCCTCCAGACCGCTCTGGACACCCGCCTGCCCCCGGGAGACCGGCGTGCCCTGGGCCGGGCCGTCGCGCCCCGGGACGGGTGGAACACCCACGTCCTCCCCCTTCCCGACGGGCGCACGCTCCGCGCCTCCGGGCGCTCGGTCGCGATCTTCGACGGGGCGGCGCCGGTGCGGACCGTGCTCACGCTGACCTGCGGCGAGGTGGACGGCATGGCCCTGGCTCCGGGCGGGCGGCACGTGCTGGTACGCGGGTACGACGCGAGCACCATGCCCCATCCCATGACCGGCGAGACACCCACCCCGGACCCCGCCAAGGCGCCGTGCGGCGTGACCATGTACGAGCTGATCCGCGCCGATCTCGACGCCGGGTCGCACACGGTCGTCTGGCGCGGCGACAGCGCCGGGGGCGACCTGGCCTGGTGACCGGACCGGACGCTCAGACCGGGCGCTCAGACCGGGCGCTCAGACCGGGCGCTCAGGTCGAGCGCTCAGGCGGCCCAGTCCTCGGAGCGGCCCAGGCGCCAGTAGCCCATGAAGGCCACCGCGCGCCGGTCCATGCCGCACTCGGCCACCAGGTGCCGCCGGAGCTTCCTGATCACCGCCGCCTCGCCCGCCAGCCACGCGTACAGCGGGCCTGACGGCGCCTCCGGCACCTCCCACAGCGCGGCGGCGTCGACGTCCACGTCCTGGAAGTCGTCCGGCGCGGGCAGCGGGGGCAGCAGCCGCCGGGCCGCCTCGCGCACCGCCGGGACGAGGTGGGCGCCGTGCGGCGCGCCGTCCCTGGCCAGCCAGGTGACCTTGACCGCGCTGCCGGTCTCCGACGGCAGGAAGTCGCCCCGGGTGGCGACCTCGACGAACGCCTCGCCCGTGGCGCCGGCGGGCAGCCGTTCCAGGATGGAGCAGATGGCGGGCGCGGCGGTCTCGTCGCCGGCGATCAGCACCGCCCCGGTGCCCTGCGGGGGACGGAACTCCAGGCCCGACGGCGGGCCCTCGTAGCGGCCGTCCGGCCCGATGATCACAAGTTCGTCCCCCACCTCGGCCGCGCACGCCCACCGCGACATCGGGCCGGCGTCGCCGTGCAGCACGATGTCCACCTCCAGCTCGCGCGCCTCGGGGCGGGCGCGGCGGACGGTGTAGGTGCGCATCGGGTTGCGGTCCTGGTCGGGCATGGCCCGCCACTGCCCGTACCAGTCGGAGCCCTGGGGCAGCCGGCTCAGGCCGTGCGACGGCACCGGCAGGATGAGCTTGACGCGCTGGTCGTAGCCGTTGTCGGCGAAGTGCCGCAGGTCGTCGCCGGTGAACGTGACGCGCAGGAACGACGGGCTCAGCCGGTCCAGCCTGCCGACGCGGACGCCGAACATGCGGAAGGGCTCGATCATGGGCGGCTCTCCTCGAATAAGTCAGGTTAGGCAAACCTAACCCGACCCGTCCCTTTTTGGAAAGCCGGGTACGGATCACACCTCCGGCGGGTCAGGGAACGCCTCAGGCCCGGCCAGCCCGGTGCTCTCCAGCAGCCGCTGATGGTTCAGCACGGCCGCGTTGCAGGTCTCCGCGAACGTGCGCACCAGGGTGTTCTGCGTGCTGCCGCGCACCTGCCCGATGAGACCGAAGATCTGCCCGTGCGCCAGCCGCAGCCACTTCACGTACGTCACGTCGTAGTCCCGGCCCGATCTGCCGGAGATGTCGGCCATCCATCGCTGCTGGTCCTCGGTGGGCCGCACCGGCAGCCGCACGTCCAGCTTCTGGGCCAGGTCGCGGGCCTTCTCGTCGAGGTCGTGGTGCTGGGCGGAGATCTCACGGCTGATCTCCCGTACGCGCGCGCTGTCTCCGCGCTGGATCGCCTCCTGGGCGATCGTCATCTCCCACAGCGTGGCGAGGCGGACCTTCCTGATCAGGTCCTGGTCGGCCGCGGACAGCGGCCCCCACTTCGTCGCCCGGGCGCCGCCCTCCCCCGGTTCCGCGTCCCCCTGGCCGGTCAGGCTGGTCGCGGGCGGCGCCATCAGCTCCTCCGGGATGTCCGTCGGCACCGCGTCGGCCGGCCGCGCCGTGTCGGCCGGCTGCGGCGCGGCGGGAGCCGTGCAGGCCGTGCCGGCGGCGACGCTCGCGAGGCAGGCCGCGGCGAGAGCGAGACGGCGCCGTCCCTGTCGAGATCGCACGTGCCGTCAACCCCTTCCGGATCCTCGAACCGGCCGTCTTGAGGCTCGGTCACCTTGAGGTACGCGGGGCGCCCCCGAGATGTTCACCCGGCGACGGCACCAGGTCTCACGGCTCCGGGTCCCGGTCCGCCCGCACCGGGAAGACGTCGAAGTGCACGACGACGTGGCCGAACCCTGGGTCCGCCGCCGACGCGGGGAGCCGGGAGTCCGACAGGGCGCGATAGTCCTCCAGCACCGCGAAGACCGCGTCCCGCATCGCCGTCGTCTCCTCCGGCGTCAGGCGCAGCGCGCGGCGGCCGAGGCCGCTCGCCCGCACCCACTCCTGCGGCGTGTCCCGCTCCTCCTCACGCCAGCGGGACAGTTCGGCGCCGCGCTGCCGGACCAGGTCGTCCAGGAGGAACTCCAGCGCCCGGGCCGCCTCCGGGTCCGGGTCGGCGTCCCCGTAGGAGAAGCCGCCCGGCGTCACCCGCCAGTACTTCTCCTTGCCCCGGCCCATCCCCGGCACGACCTCGATCATCCGGTGTCTGGCCAGCTCGCGCAGGTGGTAGCTGGTGGCGCCGGTGTTCTCCCCGACGAGGCCGGCGAGCTGGGTGGCGGTGGCGGGGCCGCGCTCCTCCAGCAGTTCGTACAGGCGCAGCCGGAGGGGGTGGGCGAAGGACTTGAGCGCGCCCGGGTCGAGGGTCCTGGCGGAATAGCTCTTGCGATCCACAGCGTGCAAACCTAACTTTGCAAAGGAATCCATGCACAGTTCTCTTTACACACTAACGGAGCCCGCCTTGGCGCGTCTCGGCCGATCGTTCGGCTTCCTGTTGTCGTCCACCGCGCTGTCCAACCTCGCCGACGGCGTGCTGAAGGTCGGCGCGCCGCTGATGGCGGTCTCGTTCACCCGCTCCCCCGCCCTGGTGGCCCTCGCGGGGGCGGCGGCGTCGCTGCCGTGGCTGCTGCTCGCCCTGCCCGCCGGCGCGCTCGTCGACCGGCTGGACCGGCGGCGGATCATGGTGGTGGCGAACGCCGCGCGCGTCGCGGTGCTCGCCGCCGCGACGGCGCTGGCCGCGCTCGGCCTGATGAACCTGTGGCTGCTGCTGGCCGCCGTGGTCCTGGCGTGCGCGTCCGAGGTGTTCGCCGACACCTCGGCCCAGGCCGTGCTGCCGATGACCGTGCCCGATGCCGGCCTCACCCGGGCCAACGGCCGCGTCGTCGGCGCCCAGATCCTCGGCAACGACTTCGCCGGGGCGCCGCTCGCGGGCCTGCTCGTCACGGCCCTGCCCGCCGCCGTGCTGGGCGCGCCGGGGATCCTGTACGGGGCCGCCGGGCTGCTCCTGCTGGGCATGCGCGGCCGCTTCCGGCCCTCTCGGGAGGCGCCGCGGCCGGTGGCACGGGAGATCGCCGAGTCGCTGCGCTACCTGTGGTCGCACCCGTTCCTGCGCACCCTGGCCCTGGTGGCGGGGGTGCTCAACACGGCCGGGGCCGCGTACTTCGGGGTGCTGGTGCTCTGGGTGGTGGGCGAGGGCTCGGCGATGGGGCTGACGCCGAGCGGCTACGGCCTCATGCTGACCGTGTTCGCCGTCGGGGCCCTGGCCGGCTCGATGGTGGCGGGACGGGCCGGCCGGCTGGCCGGGGACGCGCCCGCCTTCGTCGCGCTCTGGGCGGTCGTCGCCCTGCTGCACCTGGTCCCGGTCCTGCTGCCGGTCCCCTGGCTGCTGTACGCGACTGCGGCCGGCTGGGGCGTGGCCGGGGCCGCGGCGAACGTGCTCGTGATCACCAGCCGGCAACGGATCATCCCCGGCGAACTCCTCGGCCGGGTCAACGCCGCCTACCGGCTGATCGGGATGGGCGGCATGCCCCTGGGCGCGGCGCTGGGCGGGCTCGCCGGAGAGGCGGCCGGGCTGCCCGCGGTGTTCCTCGGGTCGGCGGCGGTCCAGTTGCTCGCGGTCTACTGGATAGGCCGGGTCGTATTCTCGCCGAATTCCCGGCGGGTGACCAGCGGCGTTACCATTCCCGACATATCCGGATCACGTTAGGGACCCACAAGGCCGCGCTGAGATGACATGATTACCCCTGTCAATGAGGGGATGGTATGCGGGAGATCGGCGGACGGTACCTCCTGAACGAGGAGGCCGGTCGTGGGGGCATGGGCGTCGTCTGGCGCGCGTTCGACCGGCTGCTCCACCGAGAGGTGGCGCTGAAGGAGCTGACGCTCACCGGCGAGGCCGAGATGGTGCGCCGGCGCGTGCTGCGCGAGGCGCGGATGGCCGCCCGGCTGACCCACCCGAACATCGTCACGGTCCACGACCTCATCGAGGAGGGCGGCAAGCTCTGGATCGTGATGGAGTACCTCGACGGGCTCTCCATGCACCAGCTGCTCTCCCAGGTGGGCACGCTCCCCGCGCAGTCGGTGGCCGCGATCGGCCGTCACCTGCTGGCCGCGCTGCGCACCGCGCACCAGGCCGGGGTGCTCCACCGTGACGTGAAGCCGGCCAACGTCATGCTGACCGGCGACCGGGTGGTGCTGACCGACTTCGGCATCGCCACCGCCGAGGGCGACATCCGCAAGACCACGACCTCCAGGCGGCTGCGCGGCACCCCCGCGTTCATGGCCCCCGAGCGGCTCTACGGCGGCCCGGCCAGCAAGGAGGCCGACATGTGGTCGTTCGGCGCCACGCTCTACAGCGCCATCGAGGGGCAGCCGCCCTACCCGGGCCAGGACGCCGCGACCGTGCTCGGCATGGCGCGCAGCGGGCCGTTCCCGCCGCCGCGCCGGGCCGGGGTCATGCGCCCCCTCATCGAAGGGCTGCTCCACCACGACCCGGCCCGCCGCTACTCGCTGACGCAGACGGAGACGGTGCTGGCGGGCATGCGCGCCGGCGCCTACCAGGCGGCCATCTAGCTCGTACGGGACGCCAGGCGTCCGTCCGGCGCGGCCCCCGCCGGAGTCGCAGGACGCCGCCGCGCCCTCAGGCGCCTGCCGCCTCCTCGCGGGAGTCGCCGGCCGCCGCCTTCTTCGCGCGGGCCTCGGCCTCGGCCGCGTCCATCGCCGCCGCCTCCTCC
This sequence comes from Nonomuraea corallina, assembly GCF_027620315.1. Lineage (GTDB taxonomy): Bacteria > Actinomycetota > Actinomycetes > Streptosporangiales > Streptosporangiaceae > Nonomuraea > Nonomuraea corallina. The sequence goes on from NZ_JAPNNL010000164.1 coordinate 12,819, forward strand.
GGGGTGGGCGCGGTGCCGCCGAGGTGCGCGGGCTGCCACCACACGCCCTGCGGGATCTCCGGGTAGGTGCGCTGCGCCCGGTCGACCAGCTCCGACAGCCGCGCGTGCAGGGCCTCGGTGTGGGCGTTGACGTCCTCGCCGCGCTTCGGGTGGATGGGCTCGCCCACCAGGATCGTGATCGGCACGTGGCGCTGGAGGATGTGCCGCTTCCTGCCCTTGGTCCACAGCCGCTGCGTGCCCCACAGCCCGACCGGGATGAGCGGGACGTTGGTCGCCTGCGCCATCCGGATCGCGCCGTTCTTGATGTCCTTGACCGTGAACGAACGGCTGATCGTGGCCTCGGCGAACACCCCGACCACCTCGCCGGCCTTGAGCATCCGCAGCGCGGTCGCGTACGAGCCCGCGCCCGCGCCCCGGTCGACCGGGATGTGCTTCATACCGCGCATCAGCGGACCGGACACGGGGTGGTCGAACACGTCCTGCTTGGCCATGAACCGCACCAGCCGCTTGGCCGGCAGCGCCGCGTACCCGGCGAAGATGAAGTCGAGGTAGCTGATGTGGTTGCTCACCAGGACGGCGCCGCCGGTCTTCGGCACGTGCTCGGTGCCCTCCAGGTGGAAGCGGTAGTCCAGCACGCGAAACAAGGTCCGCGCGGCGGCGACCACCGGCGGGTACACGATCTCGGCCATGTGCAGAAGGTAGCCTACTCCGCCTGATGCTCGCCCCTCGGCGTCCGGGGCTTGCCGCCGAGGGAAAACGGGCAGATGTTCTGACCATGAAGAAGCTCATCAACACGGCCGGGTCCGTGGTCGAGGACGCGCTCGCCGGGCTGGCCGCGGCGCATCCCTCGCTGCGGGTCCGCGACCGCGTGGTCTACCGGGCGGAGGGTCCCCGCCCCGGCAAGGTGGGCCTGGTCTCCGGCGGCGGATCGGGGCACGAGCCGCTGCACGCCGCCTTCGTGGGCCACGGCATGCTCGACGCCGCCTGCCCCGGTGAGATCTTCACCTCCCCCGTGCCCGACCAGATCGTCGAGGCCACCAGGGCGGTCGACGGCGGCGCGGGCGTGCTGCACGTCGTCAAGAACTACACCGGCGACGTGCTGAACTTCGAGATGGCCGCCGAGCTGTGCGACGACGTCCGGGTGGAGAGCGTGCTGGTCGACGACGACGTGGCGGTGCGGGACTCCCTCTACACGGCGGGCCGTCGCGGCACCGGGGCGACCCTGTTCGTGGAGAAGATCGCCGGGGCGCTGGCCGAGCAGGACGCCCCGCTGGAGGAGGTGGCCCGCGCGGCCCGTGAGGTCGACGAGCGCAGCCGCTCCTTCGGCGTCGCCCTGACCTCCTGCGTGACGCCCGCGGCCGGCAAGCCCACCTTCGACCTGCCGGACGACCAGGTGGAGCTGGGCATCGGCATCCACGGCGAGCCCGGCAGGTCGCGCGCGCCGATGGCCACCGCGCGTGAGCTGGCCGCCACCGCCATGGAGGCGATCCACGCCGACCTGCCGCTCCGGGGCGACCTGCTGGTCCTGGTCAACGGCATGGGCGGCACCCCGCTGATCGAGCTGTACGTGGTGTTCGCCGAGGTCGACGCGTTCGTCCGGGGCAAGGGCGCAAGGGTGGCGCGCTCGCTGGTCGGCGACTACGTGACGAGCCTCGACATGCAGGGCTTCTCGGTGACGGTCTGCCGCCTGGACGACGACCTGACCCGGCTGTGGGACGCCCCGGTCGAGACCCCCGGCCTGCGGTGGGGGCGCTGATGTCCGGGATGCTGGGCACCGACTTCTTCCTCGCCTGGATGACGCTGGCGGCCGGGACGGTCCGGCTGCACCGCGACCGGCTCACCGGCCTGGACGCCGCGATCGGCGACGCCGACCACGGCGCCAACCTCGACCGCGGCTTCACCGAGGTGGGCAAGGCGCTGACCGAGTGGCCGCCGACCTCGCCCGCGCAGGTGCTGGTGTCCGCGGGCACGACGCTGATCCGCCGGGTGGGCGGCGCCTCCGGCCCGCTGTACGGGTCGTTCTTCCGGCAGCTGGGCAAGTCCCTGGACGTGCCGGCGACGCCGGCCGGGTTCGCGGCGGCGTTCGCGTCGGGGGTGCTGGCGGTGGAGCGGCTGGGCAAGGCCGCCCAGGGCGACAAGACCATGATCGACGCCCTGGCTCCGGCCGCCCGCGCGCTGACGCAGGCCGTACAGGAAGGCGCCGACGAGCGCAAGGCGTTCGAACGGGCGGCGCGCGCGGCCGAGGAGGGCGCGAAGGCGACGATCCCGCTGCGCGCCCGCAAGGGCCGCGCGAGCTATCTGGGCGAGCGGAGCATCGGCCACGAGGACCCAGGGGCGGCGTCCTCGGCGTTGATCGTGGCGTCACTGGCGGAGGCGGCGGCGTAATGGTGGGCCTGGTCCTCGTCTCCCACAGCGCGGGGCTGGCCGCGGCGGCGGTGGAGCTGACCCGCGGCATCGCCGGCCGCGAGACCCCGGTCGCGGCGGCCGGCGGCGACGACGACGGCGGGCTCGGCGTCAGCATGGACCGCATCGAGGCGGCGGTGCGCGAGGTCGACCAGGGCGACGGCGTGCTGCTCATCCCCGACCTGGGCAGCGCGGTGCTCACCGCCCGCCTGATGGAGCAGCCGGGCCGGGTCGTGCTGGCGGACGTGCCGTTCGTCGAAGGCGCGATCGCGGCGGCCGTCGCGGCCGGCGGCGGGGCCGCGCTGGCGGGGGTGCTGTCCGCCGCCGAGGAGGCCCGCACCTACCGCAAGCTCTGACTAGTGGCCCTTGAACGCCTCCTCCAGCCACCAGGCGGGGCGCTCGCCGGTGACCTTGGCGTGCACCAGCAGAGGCCGGTCGCGCGGGCCCTCGATCCAGTCGGCCACGCCCGCCAGGTCGTCCGCCCTGGTGACGGTCACGGCCGCGAACCCGTACCCGCGCGCGATGGCGGCCAGGTCGGCGGGCGGGAACCGGACCGTCTCCAGAGGATGGCCGTGCGGGCCGAAGTGGTGCACCTCCGCGCCGTAGGCCTCGTCGTCGTAGACCACGACCACCATGGGCAGCCCGAGCCTGACGACGGTCTCCAGCTCGGCGATGCCCATGAACGCGCCGCCGTCGCCGAGGGCCGCGACCGGCAGCCGGTCGGGCCGGGCCACGGCGGCGCCGATGGCGGTCGCGAGCCCGAGCCCGATCGCCTGGAACGCCTGGGTGAAGCAGAACCCCTGCTCGTCGGGCACGTCCAGGAACATCGCCGGGTAGCCCATGAAGTTGCCGGAGTCGGTCGCCACGATCCGCTCGGCGGGCAGCAGGTCGTCGAGCCCGGCGGTGAGGGTGCGGGGGTCGATGCGGCCGCCGCCGCTCTCGTCCTGGTACGGGACCGCGCGCCAGCGGCCCTCGGCCCGGATGCGCCCGGCCAGCTCCGGCGAGCGGTAACCGGCCCGCGCGGCCCCCGGGCCCGTGAGCGCCCGGGCGACCTCGGCCACGTCGCCGACGACGCCGAGGTCGGCGTGCACGTGCCGGCCGGTGACGTCCCGGTCCAGGTCCACCTGGGCGACCTTCGCGCCGGGGCCGATCAGCGAGCCGTGGCGGGTGGTCCACATGTTGAGCGCGCAGCCCCAGCCCACCACCAGGTCGGCCCCGCGGATCAGCTCGGCGGCGAGCGGCGTGGCGAATCCGCCGCTCACGTCGAGGTCCCAGGGGCTGCCGCGGAACAGTCCCTTGGCCACGGCCGAGGTGGCCAGCAGGGCTCCGGTCCGCTCGGCCAGCTCCTCCAGCTCACGCCGGGCGTGACGGGCGCCGCGCCCGGCGACGAACACCGGCCGGGCCGCC
>NZ_JAPNNL010000165.1 GCF_027620315.1 Nonomuraea corallina
CGCGCGCCACCTCGTACGGCGAGTAGTCCTTGAGGGTGACCGCGTCGTGCAGGCGCGCGCTCCTGCCGCCGAGCCGCCCGGCCGCTCTGATGACCGCGTCCGGGAGGAGGTCGAGCACGCGGGCGGTCTGGACGAGCGCCCACAGGTCGAACCGGCCGGCGGGGACGAGCCGCCTGGCCATGCCGAGCGCCAGCTTCCGGCTGCCGCGCACGTAGGCGTCCAGCTCGGCCTCGTACGCGGGGAACGCCCGCGCGGGGTCGCCGCCCGCCGCGGCGAGCTCGCCCGCCAGCACGTACGCGCCCACCACGGCCAGGCTGGTGCTGCCGCCGACGGCGGGCCCCGGGCAGTAGCCGGCGTCGCCGACGAGTGTGACGCGCCCGCGCGACCAGGTGTCCATGCGCAGCTGGGTGATGCTGTCGAAGTAGAACGCGGGCGTGGCGTCCAGCTCGGCCAGCAGCCGCGGCACCTCCCAGCCGAGGTCGGCGAAGTGCTCGCGCAGCAGCTCCTTCTGCCGGGGCACGTCCCGGTAGTGGTAGTCGAGGGGGGCGCGGGTGCGGAAGAGGAAGACAGCCCGCGCGTCCGGCAGGTGGGCCGCCGAGTACAGGCCGACGAGCCGGTCCACCGCCGAGACGCCTTCCATGCGTCCTTCGAGGCCCAGATGGTTCGGCACGGACGCCACCGCGAGGTAGGAGCCGATCCAGGCGGCGAAGCGCTCCTCGGGGCCGAACACCAGGCGGCGCACGTTCGAGTGCAGCCCGTCCGCGCCGATCACCAGGTCGAACCGGCGCGACGGCCCCCGCTCGAACTCCACCTCGCCGTCCTCGCCGATGGCCGTGATCGAGTCGTCGAAGACGTACTCGGCGTCGTCGCGACCGGCGTCGTAGAAGATCTCGCTCAGGTCGTCGCGCATGATCTCCACGTGCCGTTCCGAGATCGCGGCGACGAGCTTTCCGGTGCTCATCCGCACCGGCCTGGACCGGCCCGGGATGTGGAAGGTCAGTAAGTCGGTGCCGGTCCTCCTGGCTCTGATCCGGTCGAGCACGCCCATCTTGGCGGCGATGTCGACGGCGGGCGCGAACAGGTCGACCGCGTGGCCGCCGGTCTTGCGCAGCGCGGGGGCGCGTTCCACGACGGTGACCGTGAAGCCGTAACGGGTGAGCCAGTAGGCGAGGACGGGGCCGGCGACGCTGGCGCCGGAGATGAGGACGCGCATGGACATCCCTCCTTACTTACCGGATGGTAAAACAGTGGCGGCGATCACCACAAGGACTTACTTAACAGTAGGTAAGGATTAGGGTGGGGCCATGGCCAGGCCGAGTGACACCAGGGCGCGCATCCAGGCGGTGGCGCGCGAGCTGTTCGTGCGCCAGGGCGTGCAGAACACCAGCCTGCGCCAGATCGCCGACCGGCTCGGCATCACCAAACCGGCCCTCTACTACCACTTCGCCTCACGCGACGACCTGGTGCGCAGCATCGTGCAGCCGCTCGTCGACGACATGGAACGGTTCGTGGCCGGCCGGGAGCCAGGCGGCGATCCGCGCGAGCTGCTCGACGACTACTTCGACCTGATCTGGCGGCACCGCGAGGTGATCGTCATGATGGTGCGCGAGCTGACCGTGCTGTCCCACCTCGACCTGGGCAAACGCATGATCGAATGGCGGCAGCGGCTGGTCGCCCTGCTGCTCGGCGACGACCTCACCACCGCCCAGCGCATCCGGGCGACGATCGCGCTGGGCGGCCTGGCCGACTGCTCGGTCGAGTACGCCCACCTGCCCGCCGAGGACGTCAAGCCGACGGCAGTCGAGGTCGCGGCCACCGCGCTCGGCTTCTAGTCACAGCCCGCTGGACCGCTCCTAGGCCCTGCCGGCTTCAGACCGCGATGTAGAGGTCGACGCCCTCCGGGTGGTGCACCTCCACGTCGGTGGTGAACGCCCTGGCCGGCGTGCCGCCCGACTCGGTGTGCTTCCACACCTGCTGCCAGGCCTCGGCCAGCCCCTGCGGCATCGGGCCGCGCGCCTCCACCTTGATGACCGTGGCGGCCGGCACCCGCACCGCCACCATCCCCTCGGGCAGCCGCGGCACCGTGCGCACGGCCGTGCCGACGATCTGCGTGAAGGCCCCGTGGTGGTCGCTCTCGTAGTCGGTGAGCACCGCGTACAGGTTCTCGTCGACGCGGTTGGGCACGTGGGCGAACGCCCCCGGGCCGCCGGCCCGCCGCCACAGGACCGGCAGCCTCGCCCGCGCCGGGTCCATCTCCTCGGCGTTCGTGGTGCGCACGACGAACCCGACGACGATCATCTCGCCCCGCTCGGTGACGTCCACACGCCCTCCCTCCCCCATAAGCATCCCGGCCCGATCATAAACCCCTGAGAAAGGGGGGAAATCTCAGGTGGCAGCATTCACGACATAAGATGGATCAACGTGAAATTTCTTAACGGTTTGGCCCCGCCCTATGACCTGACCTACAGCGACGTGTTCATGGCGCCGTCACGCTCCTCCGTCGGGTCTCGGCTGGAGGTCGACCTGTCCACGCACGACGGCACCGGCACCACCATCCCGGTCGTCGTGGCCAACATGACCGCGGTCGCCGGCCGGCGCATGGCCGAGACCGTGGCCCGCCGCGGCGGCATCGCGGTGATCCCGCAGGACATCCCGTTCGACGTGGTCGCGGACGTGGTCGACTGGGTCAAGCGGCGCGACCTCGTACACGACACTCCGCTCGTGCTCACCCCGCACGACACCGTGGGCGAGGCGCTGCAGCTGCTGCCCAAACGGGCGCACGGCGCCGTCATCGTCGTCGACTGGGAGAACCGCCCCGTCGGCGTGGTCACCGACGCCGACTGCAAGGGCGTCGACATGTTCACCCAGCTCGCCCAGGTGATGTCCAGCGAGCTGCTCACGCTGCCGGCGGGGCTCGCCCCGCGCGAGGCGTTCGACCGGCTGCACGAGGGGCGGCACCGGCTGGCGCCCATCGTGGACGAGGCGGGCGGCCTGGTCGGCATCCTCACCCGTACCGGCGCGCTGCGCGCCACCCTCTACCAGCCGGCCGTGGACGCCGGCGGACGGCTGAGGGTCGCCGCCGCCGTCGGGGTCAACGGCGACGTCGCGGCCAAGGCCGAGGAACTGCTCGGAACCGGCGTCGACTGCCTGGTCGTCGACACCGCCCACGGGCACCAGGAGAAGATGATCGCGGCGCTGCGCGCGGTGCGGGCCCTGAACCCGGGCGTGCCCGTCGCGGCAGGCAACGTGGTCACCGCCGCAGGCGTGTGCGACCTGGTGGAGGCGGGCGCCGACATCGTCAAGGTCGGCGTCGGGCCGGGCGCCATGTGCACGACCCGGATGATGACCGGAGTGGGCCGGCCGCAGTTCTCCGCCGTGCTGGAGTGCGCCGCCGAGGCGCGCAGGCTCGGCCGGCACGTGTGGGCCGACGGCGGCGTCCGCCACCCGCGCGACGTGGCGCTGGCCCTGGCGGCGGGGGCGTCCAACGTGATGATCGGCTCTTGGTTCGCCGGCACGTACGAGTCGCCCGGCGACGCCCACACCGACGCCGACGGCCGCGTCTACAAGGAGAACTTCGGCATGGCCTCCGCCCGCGCCGTCCGGCTGCGCACCGCCGACGACAGCGCGTTCGACCGGGCCAGGAAGGCGCTGTTCGAGGAGGGGATCTCCACCTCGCGCATGTACCTGGACCCGCGCCGGCCCAGCGTGGAGGACCAGATCGACGCGATCGTGGCGGGGCTGCGCTCGTCGTGCACGTACGCGGGCGCGACGAACCTGGAGGAGTTCCACGAACGCGCGGTCGTCGGCGTCCAGAGCTCCTCCGGATACTCGGAGGGCATGCCGGTCCACATCAGCTGGTGACCCACGGCAGGGGAACCGGCCTCCTCCCGACCGCGTAGAGTCGTCAGGTTCATAGCCATCGTCAACAGGAGCACTTCGTGGCACTCTCGAAGCCGGAGATCGACTTCCCTGGCGGCAACCCGCCCGCCGACCTGGAGATCGAGGACATCGTCGTCGGCGACGGCCCCGAGGCCAAGCCCGGCCACCAGGTCAGCGTCCACTACGTCGGCGTCGCCTTCTCCACGGGCGAGGAGTTCGACGCGTCGTGGAACCGCGGCCAGGCGTTCGAGTTCCCGCTGGGCGGCGGGCGCGTGATCGCGGGCTGGGACCAGGGCGTCGCGGGCATGAAGGTGGGCGGCCGGCGCAAGCTCGTCATCCCGCCCCACCTGGGCTACGGGAACGCCGGCGCCGGCGCCCGCATCAAGCCCGGCGAGACGCTCATCTTCGTCGTGGACCTGCTCGGCGTCCGCTGACGTCCCGACGCCCCGCCCTCCCCAGAGGGCGGGGCGTCACCGTTCCGCCCCACGCCTCTCCTCGGCCGTGCCCCACGCGGCCTCCCGCCGGTCGTCCGCCGCCGGCCGGGCGCTCTCGCGGCGGGGCGTCACCGCGGGATTGCGGAAATGTCGTGGAAGTGAGGCACGATAGCGGTGTGCTGCTGATCGACGTGGTCCGGGTGTCCCAGGCGGTGGCCCGCACGCCCGCGCGGCTGGGGAAGATCGGTCATCTGGCCGAGCTGCTCGGCCGGGTCGGCCCCGACGAGGCGGAGATCGCCATCTCCTACCTGTCGGGTGAGCTGCCCCAGCGCCAGATCGGCGTGGGCTGGCGCTCCCTGCAGGACGTGCCCGTCCCGAAACTGGCCGCGACCGCCACGCTGACCGACGTCGACTCCCTGCTCTCCAGGATCAAGGCCGTGTCCGGCCAGGGCTCCCAGGCGGCCCGCAAGACGCTGGTCGGGGAGCTGTTCGCGGGGCTGACCAGTCAGGAGCAGGCGTTCATGCTCAAGCTGCTCGGCGGCGAGCTCCGCCAGGGCGCGCTCGACGGCGTGATGATCGAGGCGGTGGCCAAGGCGTCCGGGGCACCGTCGGCCGACGTCCGCCGGGCGCTCACGCTCCGCGGCTGGCTGCCCGCCGTCGGCGCGGCCGCGCTGGCCGGCGGCGTGCCGAGTCTCAAGGCGTTCCGGCTGGAGGTGGGCCGGCCGGTCTCGCCCATGCTGGCCGGCAGCGCCCCCGACGTGGCCGCCGCCCTGACGAAGGCGGGCGCCCCCGCCGCGTTCGAGTGGAAGCTCGACGGCATCCGCGTCCAGGCGCACCGCTCCGGCTCGGAGGTCAGGGTCTTCACCCGTACGCTCGACGACATCACCTCCCGGGTCCCCGAGCTGGCGGAGGCCGTGCTGGCGCTCCCGGTGCGCGACGCGGTGCTCGACGGCGAGGTGCTCGCGCTCCGCCCCGACGGCCGCCCGCATCCCTTCCAGGTGACGGCCGCCCGCACCGGCAGCAAGATCGATATCGACCGCCTGCGCGAGGCGACGCCGCTGAGCGTCTTCTTCTTCGACGCGCTCCGGATCGAGGGCGCCGACCTGCTCGACCTGCCGTACGCCGACCGCCAGGAGGCGCTGACGTCGGCGGTCCCCGCGCCGTTGCTCACCCCGCGCCTGGTCACCGCTGATGCGGCGGAGGCGGAGCGGTTCTTCGCCGAGGTGGTGCGGGCCGGCCATGAAGGGCTGGTGGTGAAGGCGCTGTCGTCCCCTTACGCGGCGGGCCGGCGCGGCGCGGGCTGGATCAAGGTCAAGCCGCGCCACACGCTCGACCTGGTGGTGCTGGCCGCCGAATGGGGTCACGGCCGCCGCGAGGGCAAGCTGTCCAACCTCCATCTCGGCGCCCGCGACCCGGAGACGGGCGCGTTCGTCATGCTGGGCAAGACCTTCAAGGGCCTCACCGACGAGCTGCTCGCCTGGCAGACCGAGCGTTTCCTGGAGCTCGCCGACGGTCCCACGACGGAGTGGACGGTACGGGTGCGTCCCGAGCTGGTGGTGGAGATCGCCTTCGACGGCGTGCAGCGCTCCCCCCGCTATCCGGGCGGCATGGCCCTGCGTTTCGCCAGGGTCCTGCGCTACCGCCCCGACAAGCGCGCCGAGGACGCCGACACGGTCGACACGGTCCGCTCCCTCATGGTCTGACGCGCACCCGGCCGGTTCAGCGACCCGGGCCCCGGTTTTGAGGACTCCGCACGCCTGCCGCCGGTCAGGAGGATCACTCCTGGATGACATAAGTCACAAAATGTCCCTTTAACTTGCCTTTGTCCGGTTTTGGTGGAGTAAGTTCGTCCACGTCAGAGGGGACGCGTGCCGTCCCCGCTTCTCCCCTCGGCCGGCGTGCCCCCGACGCTCATCCCGCACGGCCACTGATCACCGACGAGGACCGTGGTCGACCGTGGGTCAGCATTCCACCCCCAACCGCAGCAAGTCAGGCAAGCGCCGCTGGGCCGCCGTCGCGGCGGGCGGCGTCGCCGTCGCCGTCGCCGTCACCACCTGGGCGGCCCTGCAGGGAGACGCCGACGGCGGCACCGTCGCCCCGCTCGTCGCCGCCGCTCCCCCGCGACCGCCCGCCTCTCCGGAGCAGGCCGAACAGCGGGCGGCCACCCCCACACCGACTCCCACCGCCACACCGGCCACACCCGCCACCCAGGCGCCCGTGGCCGAGTCCACGCCGAAGAAGAAGGCCAAGCCCAAGGCCCGGGTCGTCGCGTCCGGCAGGTGCGGAGCCTCGTACTACCACGAGCCCCAGATGACCGCGAGTGGCGAGCGCTTCAACCCGTCGGCCATGACCGCGGCCCACAAGACGCTCAAGCTCGGCAGCAAGGTGCGGGTCACCAACCCGGCCACCGGGAAGTCGGTCACGGTCCGGATCAACGACCGCGGCCCGTACATCGGAGGCCGCTGCCTCGACCTCTCCCGCGCCGCCTTCGCGAAGATCGGCAATCTCAACTCCGGGGTCATGAAGGTCGCGTACGAGGTCCTCGCCGCCTGATCTCCCACCTGCGCAGCGCCGCCGATGCCGGCGGGATGGCGTGACCGGGACGGCTTCACGAAGCGGTGCGGTGATCGGCCGATGGTCATCCGGCCGGCGTCGTACGGCGGGGCGTCAATCCACCTCCACGTCGTCGAGCAGCCGGAGGAGGCTGGAGAGCACGTGGAGGCAGGCGTCGACCTCATCCCCCGTCACCTGCCCGGCGGCCGGGCCGAGCATCGCGCGCTCGCGGTCGATCACCGCGGTGATGGCCGCCCGGCCCTTCTCGGTGAGCCGGATCAGCGACGACCGTTTGTGCGCCGGATTGGCGACGAACTCCACCAGCCCGAGTCCGGCCGCTTCGTTGCTCATGCGCTGCACGAACTGACGGCTCAGCGCCTGCGCCCGGCCCATCTGGGGGACGGTCATGGGCCCGTGCTCGCGCAGCAGGTTGAGCACCGCCCGGACACCGACCGACAGCCCTTCGATGGGCGCGTCCTGTTCCACCTTGCGATAGGCCCGGCGGTAGAGCGGCCCTACGAGGTCGAACACCTCGACGAGCCGGTCGGCCAGTTCAGCGGGGGCGCGGCCGGTCCCGGCCGGTCCTGCCGAGGCAGGGTCATGCCGAGTGCCGGCGGGCTCCCGGGAGGCCGAGGCATGGCCTGTCCCGGCGGGCTCCCCGGAGGCCGAGGCGTGGTCCGTCCCTGCCGGTTCTCCGGAGGTCGGCTGGCGGTCTGTTCCGGTCACTCCCTCATGATGACACCTCAGTTGCCAGACGAGGCCTTCAATTGACACCTTGGTTGCCAACCTGGCGGAGAAATGACACCCTGGTTGTCATGAATGATCTGTTCTGGGTGGACACCGGCGTCGGCCGTCCCGTCGTCCTCTTGCACGGCGGGTTCCTGGACCATCGGATGTGGGAGGACCAGATCCCTGCTCTGGCCGCCGGGCATCGCGTCATCGTGCCGGACGCCCGCGGTCACGGCCGATCCGCCAACGCCACCGGGCCGTACCGGCTCACCGACGACGTCGCCGGCCTGCTCCGCCACCTGAACACCGGCCCCGCGGTCCTGGTGGGCCTCTCCATGGGAGGGAGCGTCGCGATCGACACCGCGCTGGAACATCCCGACCTCGTCAGCGCGGCGGTCGTCAGCGGAGTGGGCACCAGCGAGCCGTACTTCACCGACCCGTGGACCACTCAGGCCATGGCCGCCTGGCACGGCGCGATGGCCGCCGGGGACCTCGATGCCTCGATCGAGGGCTTCCTGCTCTTCGCCGCCGGCCCGCACCGCACCCTGGACGACGTCGATCCGCGGGTCACCGGCCGCCTGCGCCAGATGGCCGAGGACACCATGGCCAAGCACAGCCCCGGCGAGCCCCACCACCTCGTCCCCGTGACCGGCACCTGGGAGCGCCTGCCCACGATCAGCGTCCCCGTGCTGGCCGTCAACGGCGTCCTCGACTCGCCCGACCACCTCGGCATGGCCGAACGCCTGATCGGCGCCGTGCCCGACGGCCGCGTCCGCGCCATCGACGGCGCCGCCCACTACCCGAACATGGAACGCCCGGACGCCTTCAACGCGATCATCGGCGACTTCCTGCAGACCGTGTGACCGGTCCGCCCCCGCGCTGTTCCACGGAGGGCGGAACGACAGGTGGTGTCAGGACGAGCCGACATCCTTCGTACGGTGCCGAAAACACGCCGAAGACCGGAGGTCCCGCCTTCGGATGAAGGCGGGTCCGTCTCGGGCGACTCCCGCTTGCCGGCCCGGTGGCGGTTACTTCACCATCCGGATCGTCATCGGGTAGCGGTACTCGCCGCCCGACAGGGCCGAGACGCCCGCCACGATGGACAGGACGACACCGACCACCCAGATGACCGGCACCAGCACCAGGCCGACGATCGTGATCGGGAGCAGGATGGACGCGCCCACGAGCGTGAGCTGGAAGTTCAGCGCCTCCACCGAGTGGCGGCGGATGTAGGGGGAGGTCTTGCCGGCCGTCAACATCAACAGGAGCGGCCCGACGACCGGGAAGCCGAGCAGGGTGAGCAGGTGGGCCGCGGAGGCGCCGAGGCGCTCGTTGCTCTCCGGCTCGGCCGTGGGACGGGGCGCGGCCGGCTGCGGCGTCGCCAGGCGAGGCACGGCGTGCGGGCCGTAGAGCTCGGTCATGATCGGCATGAGGTCGCCGTGGGTGCGCGCCGTCATCGCGCGCTCCAGCCTCTCGTCGAACTCGAACTTGTCGAAGCGGCCGTCGGCGTACGCGAGCTTGACGTGTTCCACCACGTGTTCGCGGTCCTGGTTGGTGACGCGCAGCTCGGGCGGCGGCGCGTAGCCGCGCCTGGCAGATGTGGGTTCCCCGGCCATCATGATCGCGCGGAGGAGACCGCCGGCGTCGGCCGGCGGGAGAACCCGCGCTCCCTCCCTCCGTATGCGGTCGGCGTGTGCCGATGGTGTGACGGTCTCGATGCCGTTCGCCTGGGCGGACGCGCCGCCACGGCCACGTGCCGGCCGCGCTCTCGCCCTGCGCCTGAGCCTGCACGCGGGCGGCCGTCCACCGCGCGTCTCTCCCTCACGTGACCTTTCCCCTCGAAGAGGCTCCGTACCTGCGCGTCTCGCGGGCCGGCGACCATCACCTGATCAAGCGAGCCGGCCCGCGGACCGTGGCCGTGAGCCCCGGGGTGTGCGGCGCCACACGACTCGCGCGAGCGGCTCGTCGAAGAACCATCGCCCCCCGGGAGCGCCCTTCCGGGGAGTTGCTCTTCAGGGAGTGGCGGAGTCACAACAGCCAGGCCTCTTTCCCGGGGATGCGAACGGTCAGTTCAATACTGCTCGACGGAGGGCCACGGCGGGCATCCGGAGAATCCCGGAGGTATCCCCGAGATCTTCCCCGACGCACTTGACCGTTGGACGGTATAAAAAGGATGCATGAGATGGCGAGACCGCTACGGCCTCCGGCGACTGCGTGGCGACAAAATCGCGAAGTTCGATCGCGAGGCCACCGACGCCGACATCGAAGCGCTCATCGCCTTCGCCAAGTCACGGCGCGGGGTCGAGTTCTACGTCGAGCCCGAGACGTTCGCGACGGACACCACCGCGGTCGCCGTCGCCGACGACGGCGAGTGGACGCGACGCAGGGTGGGATCGCCCGCGGTGATCCACAAGGTGGCCCGTGACCTGGCATTACCGGTCTACGACGTGCAGCTGACGGGCTATCCGCCCCGCATGCGCGCCTACAACGAGCGACGCCGCCAGGAAGGCGACAGCGGGCTCTGACGGTGCCGCCCGGCGCCCGCCCGGCCGCCGGGCGGGGCCTGTCGTTCACCCTCGGCGAGATCCCCGGCGTGCTGTGGACGCCGGCAGGCGCCGCAGGCACCCGCCCGCTCATCCTGATGGGACAGGGCGGCGGCCGGCACAAGAAGTCCCCCGACATGGTGGAGCGGGCGCGCCGGTTCACCACCGAGTGCGGGTACGCGGTGGTCGTGGTCGACGTGCCCGGCCACGGCGACCGGCCGGTCACCAAGGAGTACGACCGCGGGCGTCAGCCGAGGCCGCGGCGGCGGATCACCCTGACCGGGTGCCGTCCGCCCCGGCGCGGTCAGGTGAACGGCTCCGGGTCGTCCTCTCTCAGGCCGGGGACGGGCAGGAGCCAGGAGGCTCTGGGCTCGCCCATCGCGGCGTCGAGCTCGGCGGGCGTGGGCATCCGGCCGTCCATGACTCCCGGTGGCAGCAGGTGCTGGAGGGCGTGCATGAGCAGGTTGCCCATCGAGTAATGAGGGTCGAGGCTCAGCGCCCGCTCCAGGGCGATCGTGGCCAGGACGCTGTCACCGGCTCGCCAGGCCGCCATGGCCAGGAGAGAGGCCGCAGGAGGGACGAAGGCGGGCTCCAGGCGGCGGGTGAGGTCCTTCCAGAGGGCGATGTGGGAGTCGTCCATCAGGGTCCAGGCCTCGTCGCGGACTCTGATGACCGCGAGGTCGAGGCCCAGTCTGGCGGCCTCGGCGTCGTCGAGCCGGTCGCCGGCGGCGCCCCTGGTCAGGGCGGCGCGGACGCGGGCGAGGCCCTGTGCGACGAAGTCCGCGGTGAAGCCGTCGGGGTCGGCGGCGGCGGCCAGGGCCGTGCGCAGGTCGTGGACCGCCTCGGCCGTCGCCCGGCGCATCGCGAGCCGTACGGGGCCGCTCGTCGGGGCGATCGTGCCCTGGAGGGACTCGCGGTCGGGCAGGGCGACGAGGCCGCGCACGGTCGCCTCGGCGGCGACACGGCTGCTCAGCGGGTCGTACGGGGTGCCTTCCGGCGGGCAGCAGGTGGCGCTGTCGCACACGTAGGACCAGTAGCGGCCGTCGTGGGCGCGCAGCGCCTCGGCCACCTCCACGCCCGCGCGGGCGGCCATCGCGGTGGCTTCGTCGACGGCCGGGGTGACGGTCTCCCCCGGGCCGTAGCCGACGATGACGACCTGGCTCACCTCCTCCCGTTCGAACAGCGGGACCAGCGGCGCGAGGGCGCCCGGTGGCACGGGGACGTTCCACCGGGCGGCCACCTTGGCCTGGCTCCGGGCGAGGCCGACGACGATGAGGCTGTCGGCCGGGTGGAACCCGACGAGGTACGGCACGGCGGCGAGGATGTCGGCCGGGCTGGTGAGGGTGAGGCAGGAGGCGGAGATGTCGGTCGTCATGGGCCCGAGCGTGCCGCGTGACCGCCCGGGCACGAGGTCCCGAAACCGATTCTGTGGACAGGCGGCGCCTCGACCCGCGCCCCTGTGGAAAACCGACGGGTCAGGGCAGTGGGCCGGCTCGCCAGGTGGGCGGGTCCAGGTGGCCGACCGCCACGTCGAAGGCCGCACGGGCCAGCAGCGTCGAGTCCAGCATGGGCAGCGGCGACGTCACCAGCAGCGGGATCTCGGTGCACACCAGCGCCACCGCGTCGCGCCGAGGTGGCGGACGCCCTCCTGGCAGAAGGCGCGGAAGCACAGCGCGGCGCCTTCGGCGCTGTGGGCGAGACTCCCCAGATGCCGCATGCCTGATTATGGCGCGAGGCGGTCCCGTACCATCATCGCGGCGCCCGCGACGGCCGCCGGCATCGCCACGACCGCGACCAGCGGCACCATGAACAGCAGGAACACCACCACGCCGAAGCCGAGCGACACGGGCAGGTTGCGGCGCAGCAGGCGGAAGCGGTCCTTGCGGAGCATCCCGCGCCGCTCCATGCCGAGCGTGCTCAGCTCGACGGTGAGGAAGAAGCCGGACACGGCCGCCCCGATCACCGGGACCACGGTCTGGCCGAAGACGGGGATGAAGCCGAGGAAGAACAGCGGCACGGTGAACAGCAGCACGTAGCCCAGGGTGACCAGGCTGTCCTTGATGGACCGGGGCAGGGTGCGCCACCAGGGCGGGCCGTCGGCCTCCTCGACGCCGTCGGCCTTGGCCGACAGCTTCTCGTAGAACGGCTCGCCGATGGTGAGGGTGAGCGCCGCGAAGGTCAGCACCGCCAGCGCCAGCCCGCCGAGGAACAGCGCGAGCGCGACCGTCACCCGGAACGCCTCACGCCAGGACCACGAGTCGGCGAACGGGGTCAGGAACTCGGCCAGGGACAGCGCGTTGGTGCCGAGCGCGATCAGCGCCACCACGTACACGGCGAACGCGATCACTGCGGGGATCAGCCCGAACAGCCACCAGCGGCCGTTCCTGGCCACCCAGCCGACACCCTGAAGGAAGAAGCCGACCCCGCTGCCGAAGTCGCGAAGTGATCGCATGTCCGGCAGGCTAGCGCCAGAACGAGGTGACCGCGTAGCCGAGCTCGTCGAAGAGGTCGCGCAGCAGCGGCAGCGAGATGCCCAGCACGTTGCCGTGGTCGCCCTCGATGCCTTCGACGAACCAGCCGCCGCGGCCCTCGATGCTGAACGCCCCGGCCAGGCTCAGGGGCTCGCCGGTGGCGGCGTAGGCGGCGATCTCGTCCTCCGACGGGGTGCCGAAGTGGATGACGGTGGAGGCCGTCTCGGCGACCTGCCTGCCCGCCGCGACGTCGATCACGCAGTGGCCGGTGACGAGCCGCCCGGTGCGGCCGCGCATCATCCGCCAGCGCTCGATGGTCTCCTCGGTGGTGGCGGGCTTGCCGTAGGGCCGGCCGTCGAGCTCCAGGATGGAGTCGCAGCCGATGACCAGGCCCTCGCCGAGCCCTGCGGCGACCGCCTCCGCCTTGGCCTTGGCCAGGACGAGGCTGAGCGCGGCGGGCGAGTAGGCGTCGTAGGCGTCCTCGTCCACCCCGCTCACGATCACCTTGGGGTCGAGCCCCGCGCTGCGCAGGAGCGCCAGGCGGGCGGCGGAGGCTGAGGCCAGAACGATCACCCGACCAGCTTACCCGTCACCAGGCGGAGCCCCATCCGTCGCGGCTGGTGTGCGGCTCGGGCAGGTCGCCGAAGGCGTCGGCGAGGAGGACGGCCAGTTCGCCGGGCAGCGTGGCGCGCTCGCGGGCGAGCTCGGTGGTCATCTCCTCGGTGCTCATGTCGGACGCCTCCGCCCGGACGGCGAGCAGGGACATCACCATGGGGGCGAGCAGCGCCAGCAGCCGCATGACCGCGCCGGGGTCGAGGCCGGACAGCCGGGCCAGCCCGTACGCGGCGGTCTCGGTGCCCTGGCCGCCGAGGACGTGCGCGAGGATGTTCTGGCCGTCGCGGATCAGGGAGGCGACGTCGCCGTTGAACGGGTCGGCGTCGGTGTGCTCGTCGAGCGCGGTGCGCAGCGCCTCCGCGCCGTCGGGGTGCTCGGCGTCGCGGGCCATGCCGCCGACGATCGTCGCGGCGGAGGCGGCGATCACGTCGCGGGCCCTGCCGGGGTCGGTCGCGAGCATCCCGCCGATCTGCTCCAGCCCGGGATCGCCGAGTTCGGCGAGGAGCCGGTCAGTAAGTCTCACGGCGGTGTCCCCCGATCTCCGTCCCGGGTGTCCCGGGTGAGGTGCCCCGCTCGGCCCCGGGTTAAGGTCGCGGTCATCCTAACTTTTGGCCAACTGCTCCGTCCGTCTTTCCTCAACGGTCCCGCGGAGGCCGGCGGCGGTGTAGGCGCTCTCCTCGTCGAGCGTCTCGTGCTCCAGCAGGGCGGCCACGATGCCGTCGAGTCTGTCGCGGTTGTCGCGCAGGGTACGGACGGCGTCGGCGTAGCACTCGTCGACGATGCGCCGCGCCTCCTCGTCGACGATGGCGAGCGTGGCGGGTGAGGCCTGCGGCCGCCGGCCGTCGTCGGACAGGATGGTGAGCGGCCCGACCTTCTGCGACATGCCCCAGCGGCCCACCATGCCTCGGGCGATCATGGTGACCTGTTCGAGGTCGCTCTCGGCTCCGGTGGTGACGACGCCGAAGATCACGTCCTCGGCGGCCATGCCGCCGAGCGCGCCCGTGATACGGCCGCGCAGGTAGCGCTCGTCGTAGGCGTAGCGGTCGGTCTCGGGCGTGGAGAGGGTGACGCCGAGCGCCCGGCCGCGCGGGATGATGGAGATCTTCCTGACCGGGTCGGCGCCCGGCAGCAGCATGCCCAGCAGGGCGTGGCCGGCCTCGTGGTAGGCGGTCCTGACCCGCTCCTCCTCCGGCATGACGATGCTGCGGGCGGCGCCGAGCTGGAGCTTCTCCAGCGCGTCGGCGAAGTCGGCCGGGCCGACCTTCTCCTTGCCGCGCTTGGCGGCCAGCAGCGCCGCCTCGTTGACGAGGTTGGCCAGGTCGGCGCCGGTCATGCCGGGAGTGGTCCTGGCGATCCGGTCGAGGCTGACCGAGGGGTCGAGCGGCACGCCGCGGGTGTGGACGCCGAGGATCGCGGCGCGGCCGGCCGCGTCGGGCAGCCCCACCTGCACGGTCCGGTCGAACCGGCCGGGACGCAGCAGCGCCTGGTCGAGGACCTCGGGCCGGTTGGTGGCGCCGATGACGATGACGCCCTCCGCGCCGGAGAAGCCGTCCATCTCGGTGAGGATCTGGTTGAGGGTCTGCTCGCGCTCGTCGTGGCCGCCGACGCCGCCGGAGCCGCCTCGGGCGCGGCCGATGGCGTCGATCTCGTCGATGAACACGATCGACGGCGCGACCTTGCGCGCCTCCTCGAACAGGTCCCGTACGCGGGAGGCGCCGACACCGACGATCATCTCGATGAACTCGGAGGCGCCGGCCGAGAAGAACGGCACCTTCGCCTCACCGGCGACGGCCCTGGCCAGCAGCGTCTTGCCGGTGCCGGGAGGACCTGCCAGAAGGACGCCCTTGGGCAGCTTGGCGCCGAGCCTGCGGTACTTGCCGGGGTCCTTGAGGTAGTCGACGATCTCGACGAGCTCGTTCTCCACCTCGTCGATGCCGGCCACGTCGTCGAACGTGACCCGCACCCGGCCGGCCTCGACCGGCTTGGCCGCCTTCGACTTGCCGATGCCGCCGAGCCCGCCTCCGCCCATCATGCTCGCCCCGCGCCGCATGATCCAGATCCATAGACCGGCCAGGAGCAGCACCGGGAAGAGCGACAGCAGCAGGTTGAGCAGGAAGCCGCGGCCGGAGTTCAGCGGCTCCGCCCTGATCTCCACCCCGGCCGCCTGCAGCCGCTGGGAGAGCTGGTCGGTGTCGGCGAAGGTGGGGATCTCGGTGCGGAACTCGGTGTAGGGCTGGTCGCCGCTGCCGGGGTCGGTGGCGGCCGACCTGAGCTGGCCCTCCACCGACAGGCCGGTGGCGTAGATCTCCTTGACGTTCCTGGCGTTCACCTGCTTGGTGAACTCGGTGTAGGAGACGGTCTCGACGTGGCTGTCGTCGAAGAACGACGACACGAAGAAGAACACCGCGTACACGGCCAGCAGCGTGGCCGCGAACCGCCACCAGTTGATCCTCGGGCGGCCTCCGGGGGTGCCGGGCAGGCCCTCGGCCCGCCATGGCCGCCTGGTCTTGCCGTTCCTGGACGGTCGCGTCTTGGACGGTCGCGGTGGACCAGAGCGTTCCACGGCGTCGTCACTTCCCACCCTCGCCGCCCTTCATGATCTGTCTCAGCGCAGCGCCCGCACGCCGGCGATCACGCGGGGGATGTCGCGCCACCTGCTGCGTTGCGTGTCCGGCACTGAGATGAACACCAGTCCGGGCTTGCTCATTCCGCCGTCCACGATCACGACGGCCGCGCGGGAGCTCCGCTTGCCGTACGTGACCTGGTACGACAGCGCCCACCCCGCCTTGGTCCGCTGCGAGCCGAGCCAGCGGATCCTGGCGCCCTCGGGGTGGTGGTTGAGCGTCCACCGGGCGGCGAGCAGCGCGGTGTCGCGGTCGGACTTCTGCGGCTCGATCGGGACGGGGCAGCTGACCAGCATGCCGCGCGGGCCGCGCCGCGGCGGGGGCAGCACCTGCCGGCTGGTGAAGGGCGCCGGTCCGTACGACTTCCAGGGCTTGGGCAGGTCGGGCAGGATCAGGCCGGCGCGCTTGTCCCGGAGCACGTTCTTGCTCGCGCGGGGCAGCGACAGCCGCTTGAGCTTGCCCGGCAGCCGGGGCACGCGCTTGTCGGCGTACAGCGCCTCCATGGCGGTGTAGCCGGGCGCGAGCGAGGTGCCGGGGGTCGGGGTGGGGCGCGGCGTCGGCGTGGTCGCGTCGCCCGGGGCGGAGGCGGGCTCGACCGTGGGCTCCGCGCTCGCCCCCGAGGTGGGGGCCGCCGTCGGCTCGACGGCCGGTGCCCCGCCGGGCTCCTCGGTGGGCTCCTCGGTGGGCTCAGCGGTGGGCTCAGCGGCGGGCTCAGCGGTGGGCTCGGGGG
>NZ_JAPNNL010000166.1 GCF_027620315.1 Nonomuraea corallina
GCGCCGCGCCGCCGAGCAGGATGGTGCGCAAGCCTGACAGGTCGGCGCCCAGCCCGACCAGCCGGTGCAGCTGCGTCGGCACCAGCGACACGTGGTCGGCGCCCGAGTCGAGCACCGCCCGTGCGTCGAAGCGGTCGTGCAGGATCGGCTCGGTCCCGCAGAGCAGGGAACGCACCAGCACCTGCAGCCCCGACACGTGCGCTGGGGGCAGGCAGCACAGCCACCGCTCGCCCTTGGCGGCCCCCAGCCTGCGCAGCGAGGACGCCGCCGAGGCGCGCAGCGCCGTGGCCGACAGCATCACGCCCTTGGGCGTGCCCGTGCTGCCGCTCGTCGCGATCACCACCGCCACGTCCGGCGGCACGCCCAGCCCGTCGTCGCGGGACTCCCCGTTGACGTGGGTGGGCCGCAGCGCGGCGATGGCGGCGTCGGCCTGCCCCGGTGTGAGCGGCAGCACCGCGGGGCCCTCACCCGACAGCGCGGCCCCGATCGCGGCGAAGAGCTCGGGACCGGCCGGACGCACCACCGCGTGCAGCGGCCGGTCCGGATGCGACGGGTTCCTCCACATGCTCGTAAGGTTAATGGCGTCAGAACGGACAGCGGCGGCAGGGAGGGTCGTGACGCGTTCTCCCGTGGTGTTCCGGATTCCGATGCGCACCAGGTTCCGCGGACAGACCGTCAGGGAAGGGGTCCTCGTGCGCGGGCCCGCCGGCTGGGGAGAGTTCTCGCCGTTCCCCGAGTACGGGCCGCGCGAGTGCGCCCGCTGGCTGGCGTGCGCGCGCGAGGCCGCCTTCGACGGCTGGCCGGAGCCGGTGCGCGACACCGTCCCCGTCAACACCACCGTGCCCGCCGTGGGCCCCGAGCAGGCGCACGCCATGGTGCGGCGCTCCGGCTGCGGCACGGCCAAGGTCAAGGTGGCGGAGCGGGGCCAGAGCTTCGCCGACGACCTGGCCAGGGTCGAGGCCGTGCGTGACGCGCTCGGCCCGTCCGGCAGGCTCAGGGTCGACGTCAACGGCGCCTGGGACGTGCCGGAGGCGGTGCGCCGGCTCAAGGAGCTGAGCCGGTTCGACCTGGAGTACGCCGAGCAGCCGTGCGCCACCCTCGACGAGCTCGCCGCCGTCCGGCGGGGGTGCGACGTGCCGATCGCGGCCGACGAGTCCATCCGCCGCGCCGAGGACCCGCTCCGGGTCAGGGCGGCGGAGGCGGCCGACATCGCGGTGGTGAAGGTCCAGCCGCTGGGCGGGGTCCGCGAGGCGCTGCGCGTCGTCGAGGCGTGCGGGCTGCCCGCCGTCGTGTCCAGCGCCGTGGAGACGTCCGTTGGGCTGGCCGCGGGGCTGGCGCTGGCCGCCGCGCTGCCCGAGCTGCCCTACGCCTGCGGGCTCGGCACGATCACCCTGCTGGAGGGCGACGTGGTGGCCGACCCGCTGGTCCCTCGGGACGGCGAGCTGGCCGTGCGCCGCCCGGACGTGGACCCCGGGCGGCTGTCGGCATTCGAGATCGATTCTCCGCCGTGGCTGCGGCGGATGCAGGAGGCGTCACTGTGAACCCCGCCACCGCGCTGGCCACGGTCCTGATCGACGAGCTGGTGCGCTGCGGCCTCACCGACGTCGTGATCGCGCCCGGCTCCCGCTCCGCGCCGCTGGCGCTGGCCGTGCACGCCGAGTCGAGGCTGCGCCTGCACGTGCGCGTCGACGAGCGGTCGGCGTCGTTCCTGGCGCTCGGGCTGGCCAAGCGCACCGGCCGCCCGGCGGCGGTGATCTGCTCCTCCGGCACCGCCGCGGCCAACTTCCACCCGGCGGTGATCGAGGCCGGCGAGTCCGGCGTGCCGCTGCTCGTGCTGACCGCCGACCGGCCGCCCGAGCTGCGCGGCACCGGCGCCAACCAGACCATCGACCAGCTCAAGCTGTACGGGACGGCGACGCGCTGGTTCGCCGAGGTCGGGGTCCCGGAGGACCGGCCCGGCCAGGTGGCCTACTGGCGGTCGCTGGCCGGCCGGGCCTACCAGCGCGCGCTCGGGCCGGGCGACCCGGGCCCGGTGCACCTCAACCTGCCGTTCCGGGAGCCGCTGCTGCCCGACGGCGACGACTCCTGGTGCGAGCCGCTCGGCGGCGGCCCGAACGGCCCGTGGGCACGGCTGCGCGTCGCGCCGCCCCCGGTCGCCCTGCACCTCCCGCCGACCAGGCGCGGGGTGCTCGTGGTCGGTGACGGCGCGCCCAACGTGCGCCGGTACGTGGCCGCGGCGGGCATGGCCGGCTGGCCGGTGCTGTCGGAGCCGCAGGGCGGCGGCCGTTACGGCGACCACGCCGTCTCCACCTACCACTTCCTGCTCGGCCTGCCGGAGTTCGCCGCGGCCCACGCGCCCGACGTGGTCGTCACGCTGGGCCGGCCGGGCCTGTCGAGGCCGCTGCTGTCGTGGCTGCGGCGGGCCCCGGAGCACATCGTGGTCGCGCCGGACCTGAACCGGTGGCCCGACCCGACCCGCTCGGCCACCCAGGTGGCCGAGGCGGTGGAGATCCCGGTGGCCGCGGGCGACGACGACTGGCTGCACGCCTGGCGGCGGGCCGACCAGGCGGCCAGGGCGGCCCTCGACGAGGTGCTCGACTCCTCCGGGCTGAGCGAGCCGAGGCTGGCCCGCGACCTGGTCGACGCGCTGCCGAACGGGGCTCTGCTGTTCTGCGGCTCCTCCATGCCGATCCGCGACCTGGATCAGGCGATGCGCCCGCGGCGCGGCATCCGGCTGATGGCCAGCCGCGGCGCGTCGGGCATCGACGGGCTGGTGTCGACGGCGATGGGGGCGGCGCTCGGCCACCAGGGGCCCTCCTACGGGCTGATCGGCGACCTGTCGTTCCTGCACGACCAGAACGGCCTGGTGCTCGGCCCGCGGGAGCCGCGCCCGGACCTGTGCCTGGTGGTGGTCAACAACGACGGGGGCGGCATCTTCTCGCTGCTGCCGCAGGCGGCCGTGAGGGACCCGTTCGAGCGCGTCTTCGGCACGCCGCACGGGGTGGACCTCGGCTACGTCACGGCCGCGACCCGCACCCCGTACACCCTCGTCCAGGACCTCTCGGAGCTGCCCAAGGCGCTGCGTGGGGAGGGGTTGCGGGTGGTGGAGGTGCGTACGGACCGCGAGGCCAACGCGCTGGTCCACGAGCGGATGAAGGACGCCGCCCAGGAGGCGGTGCGCGCCGCGCTCGCCTGATCAGGTCGCCCCGCAGAAGTGCCGGTCCAGGCCGGTGATCCGGATGAGCCGGGCCGTCATGGGCGGCACCCCGGTCAGCGTCAGCAGGGCCTCGCGCTGGCGGGCGCGCTCGTGGACCGCCACCAGCGCGCCCAGGCCGGCCGCGTCGATGAAGGTCAGCGCGCCCAGTTCCAGGACGATCCGCCCGGGACGGGCGACGGCGTCCATCAGCTCGAACAGGTGGGCGCGCAGCAGCTCCCGCGAGGCGAGGTCCAGCTCGCCGGCCACCGCGACGGTCACGACGCCCTCGCGCACGCTCGTCGTCAGGTGAAACGCATCCATGGGACCCCCGCCCGTGTCCGTGGCCGAAGCGCGGGCGGATGCCGGGGGTCCGGCCGCCCGTCCCCGGAGGCCGCCGGTGTGAGGTCCGGGAGTGGCGCGGGGTTGGGCGGCGCATGCGTCGCCGCGCGTTGTCAGGCTGGAGTGTAGCGATGATATGGCGTATTTCGCCGGAAGAACCCAAATATTGGGGGAGTCGTACGGTTCAACGCTCGATGAGCGTGACCTCCAGCGAGTAGTGAGAGGCTCGGTAGACGTGCGCGCCGTGCTCGACGGCGCGGCCCTGGTCGTCGTAGGTGGTGCGGACCATGGTCAGCAGCGGGGCGCCGCGCCGCTCGGCCAGCAGCCTGGCCTCCGGCTGGCTGGCCGCCCGCGCGCCGATCCGCTGGTTGGCCACCCGCATCCGGACGCCCGCCCCGCGCAGCAGCTCGTACAGGCCGCGGCCCTCCAGGCCGTCGGAGGTCAGCGGGGCCAGCCCCAGGGGCAGCCAGTTGTGCAGCAACGCCAGCGGCTCCCCGGCGGCGAACCGGAGCCGCTCCAGGTAGAGCACCTCGGTGCCGGGCTCGACGCCGAGGATGCCGGCGATCTCCTCGTCGACCGGCCGGGACTCCAGCCGCAGCACCTGGGTGGCCGGCTCCTGCCCGGAGCGGCGCAGGTCGTCGTAGAGGCTGGTCAGCTCCACCGACCGCTTGACCTGGCCGTGCACGACCTGGGTGCCGACGCCGCGCTTGCGCACCAGCAGGCCCTTGTCGACGAGGTACTGGATCGCCTGGCGGATCGTGGGCCGCGACAGGCCCAGCTTGTCGGCCAGCAGGATCTCGTTGTCCAGCCGGGAGCCGGGGGCCAGGTCGCCCTTCCTGATGGCCTCGGCGATCTGCTCGGCCACCTGGAAATAGAGCGGCACGGGGCTGGATCGATCCAGGTCGATCGCCAGGTTCGCGGTCATGCGGATCAGATTAGTTCAGGTATGGATGTCAAGACAAATATCTCTTCTGCTGGTGCGGAGCGGTTTCCCGCTGGTCGATCGCCCGCAGGTCAGCGGGGACGCAGCAGCGGGGCCAGCTCGGTCAGGGTGGTGATGCGGGGGAAGCCCTCCGGGCCGGGGCGCAGGCCCAGACGGTCGAGCCAGACCGAGCGCATACCCGTCACCGCCGGCCCTGTCACGTCGTTGGCCAGGTCGTCGCCGACCAGCAGCACCTCCTCGGGCGGCAGCCCGAGCGCGGCCGCCGCCGCGGTGTAGCAGGCGGCGGCCGGCTTGAAACAGCCGCCCAGCACTTCGCCGGTCAGCACCGGGCCCGCCCACCCCGCCAGGCCGATGACGCGGACCTTCTCCTCCTGGACCTCCTGGGTGCCGTTGGTCAGCACCCCGAGCCGGAATCCGTCCAGCGTGGCCAGCGCCCCCGCCGCGTCGGGGAAAGCCACCCAGCCGCGCCGGTAGTGCTCGGCGAACCCGGCGTAGGCCGCGTCCAGGTCCGCGGGGATCTCGATCGCCAGCTCCGCGCAGAACGCCCGGACCCGGCGGCGCCGCTGCTCCTGCAGGGAGCACTCGCCGGCGTGCCAGGCAGCCAGGTGCGGCTCCTCCAGCGCCGCCCAGAGCGCCCCCGCCTCGCCGAGCCGGGGGTGGCCGGGCGCCCGCTCCGTCACCCAGGCGCCGATCGCCGTGTCCGCCGCGGTCCGGTGATCGAGAAGGGTGCCGTCCAGGTCGAACAGGATGCCGTGGATCACGTCCCCATTCTCTCAGCCTTTCCCGCGCCCGTCGGGGACCCACCGGCGCTCCAGCTCGCCTTCGCCGGGAGGGGGGCCGGGCAGGGGGGAGCGGGACGGCGGCACGCGCAGGCCGTCCATGATCAGCGTCAGGTAACGGTGGCGGAGCTCGGCGGTGCGCGCCGCGTCGCCGAGCTTGATCGAGGCCAGCTGCTCGAAGACGAGCGCGAGATCGGCGGGCGTCACGTCGGGGCGGAGCACCCCCGCCTCGACGGCCCGGCGGTGCGCCCGCACCGCGAGCTCCGAGGCCAGCGCCGAGTCGCGGAAGAGCTCCTCCGTCGGCTCGAACGTACCCGCCAGCCTGATCGTCAGCGAGCTGGTGTCGGCGTCCACGATGCCGCGCAGGTAGGCCGCGAACACCTCCCACGGGTCGCCCTCGTCGTCGACCGCCCGCCGCGCCACCTCGATGTACAGCTTGAGCCCGTCACCGCAGAGCTTGCGCAGCAGCGCCTCCTTGCTGGGGTAGCGCCGGTACAGGGCGCTGATGCCGACGCCGGCGCGCTCGGCCACGGCGGAGATGGGGGCGGCGGGGTCGGCGGTGAAGACGGCGCGGGCCGCCGTGAGGATCAGCTCGTCGTTCCTCGCGGCCTGCGCCTTGCGGCCGCTCATGGGTGCGGTGGTCATACGGGTCAGCATACCGGAACGTAGAATTCCGTTCTGGGTGATGATTAGTCCGCATGTCTATACATGAAGATGATATTGCGGTAGAACCGGGGGCGAGCCCAACGCTCTGGAGGTGTCCCATGAGACGAACCCCTGTCGTGCTGGCCCTGGTGAGCGCACTGGCGCTGGCCGCCTGCTCCGCGCCGGCCGAGGACGATACCCGAGGCGAGTCCGGCTCCGCCTCCCCCGCCGGAGGCGGCGGCAACTACGCGGTGATCACCCACGGCGCCCCGGGAGACTCCTTCTGGGACGTGGTCAAGAACGGCGCCGAGGCCGCCGGGCAGGAGTACGGGGTGACGGTCACGTACCAGGGTGACGGCGACCCGGCCGAACAGTCGCAGCTCATCGACCAGGCGGTGTCCGGCAAGGCGGACGGCATCGTGGTGTCGATGGCCAACCCCGACGCGCTGCGCGAGGCCGTCGGCAAGGCGGTGGCCGCGAAGATCCCGGTGGTGACGATCAACTCGGGCGCCGACTCGTCCAAGGAGTTCGGCGCGATCACCCACGTCGGCCAGTCGGAGGACGTGGCCGGGCGCGGCGCGGGCGAGCAGCTCAAGGCGGCCGGGGTGACCAAGCTGCTGTGCGTGATCCACGAGGCCGGCAACATCGGGCTCGACCAGCGGTGCAAGGGCGCCGAGGAGACGCTCGGCGGCGCCGTCGAACGGCTGCAGGTCGACGTGAGCAACCTGGCCGACGTCACCTCGAAGGTCACCGCCAAGCTCCAGTCGGACCAGGCGGTCAACGGGGTGCTCGCGCTCAATCCTGCCGTCGCGGTGGCCGCCAGGGACGCGATCAAGGACTCGGGGTCGCAGGCGAAGCTCGCCACCTTCGACCTGTCGGCCGACGTGGTCGCCGCCATCCAGGCCGACGAGATCATGTTCGCGGTGGACCAGCAGCAGTACCTCCAGGGCTACCTGCCGATCACGTTCCTCCACCTGTACAAGAACAACCTCAACACCGTCGGCGGCGGCCTGCCGGTGAACACCGGGCCCGGATTCGTCACCAAGGAGAACGCCGAGCAGGTGGCCAAGCTCGCGGAGGCGGGCACGCGATGACGGCCGCCACGGGGCGCGCGGACGAGCGGGTCGCCGACGTCGGCCTGCTGCGCCGCCTGCTCATCCGGCCCGAGCTGGGCGCGGTCGTCGGGGCGATCGTGGTGTTCTCGTTCTTCGCCGGCCAGTCGGCGGTCTTCCGCTCCCTGGACGGGATCGCCAACTGGCTGGACCCGGCGGCCACGCTCGGCATCATGGCGGTGGCCGTAGCGCTGCTCATGATCGGCGGGGAGTTCGACCTGTCGGCCGGCGTGATGACCGGCACGTCCGGGCTGATCCTGGTCACGCTCGCCACCGAGTACGGTCTCAACGTCTGGGCGGCCATGACCGTCGGCCTCGTCGTGGCGCTGGCCGTCGGCCTGCTCAACGGGCTGATCGTGACCAGGACCCGGCTGCCGAGCTTCATCGTGACGCTCGGCACGTTCCTCATGCTGCAGGGCGTGAACCTGGGCGTCACCAAGCTGCTCACCGGCACCGTGCAGGTCGGCGGCCTGCGCTCGGCCTCCGGGTACGACAGCGCGCACACGCTCTTCGCGGGCACGATCCAGATCGGCGGCAGCTCGTTCCGGGTGGCGATCCTGTGGTGGCTGCTGGTCACCGCGGCCGCCACCTGGGTGCTCATGCGCTCCCGCCAGGGCAACTGGATCTTCGCGGTGGGCGGCGACGAGCGCGCCGCCCGCGCGGTCGGGGTGCCCGCCGCCCGCACGAAGATCGCGCTGTTCATGACGACGGCGTTCGCCGCCTGGCTGGTCGGCTCGATCCTGGCGCTGCGCTACACGTCCGTGCAGGCCAACGTGGGCATCGGACAGGAGTTCATCTACATCATCGCGGCGGTGATCGGCGGCTGCCTGCTCACGGGCGGGTACGGGTCCGCGATCGGCGCGGCGATCGGGGCGGTCATCTTCGGCATGGCCGACAAGGGCATCGTGTTCCTCGGCTGGGACGCCGACTGGTTCAAGTTCTTCCTGGGGGCGATGCTGCTGCTGGCCACGCTCGCCAACCGCCTGGTCCGGCGGTACGCCGAGGAGGTGAGGCATTGATCCTGCAGACCAAGGGCATCGGCAAGTCGTTCGGCTCGGTGCTGGCGCTGCGCGAGGTGTCGATGTCGGTGGAGGCCGGCCAGGTCACCTGCGTGCTGGGCGACAACGGCGCGGGCAAGTCCACCCTCATCAAGATCCTGGCGGGGGTCCACCAGCACGACGCCGGGTCACTGCTGGTGGACGGGGCCGAGACCCGCCTGTCCAGCCCCCGCGACGCGCTCGACCGCGGCATCGCCACCGTCTACCAGGACCTGGCCATGATCCCGCTGATGTCGGTGTGGCGGAACTTCTTCCTCGGCTCGGAGCCGCGCAAGGGCCTGGGCTTCGACGTGCGCCAGGCCAGGAGGGTCGCGCGCGACGAGCTGCGCGCGATGGGCATCGACGTCCGGGACGTGGACCAGCCGGTCGGCACGCTGTCCGGCGGCGAGCGGCAGTCGGTGGCGATCGCCCGCGCGGTGTACTTCGGCGCGCGGGTGCTCATCCTCGACGAACCCACCTCGGCGCTCGGCGTGAAGCAGGCCGGGGTGGTGCTGCGCTACATCGCCAGGGCCCGGGACCGGGGGCTGGGGGTGGTGTTCATCACCCACAACCCGCACCACGCCTACCCGGTGGGGGACCGGTTCCTCCTGCTCAACCGGGGGTCCAGCCTGGGCGAGTACGCCAAGGCCGACATCACCAGGGAGCGGCTGACCTCGCTGATGGCGGGGGAGGCGGAGCTGGAGGAACTGGCTCACGAACTCGAACCAGAATGAAATCTACAATGTAAAGGCGTCGGGCGGTTGATCGACCCCGTCCTCCCGCGGTCGGGAACCGCGCCGGCGGACTCGGGGCCGACGCGCAGCGCGCCCGCCTCGGCGCGGGCCAGGTAGCGGCGCACGGCCTCCTCGTCGAGCGGGACGAGCTCGTCGCCGCGCCAGTCGAGCCGGCCGCCGATCTCCATCACGTCCCGGCGCGGCACCAGCGGCGCCGGCTTGCGGTACCGCAGGTCGAACATGCGCTCACGGTTGCCCTTGGCGATCTGGTAGACCTGGCCGAGCGCGGCGAAGACGCCCTCGGCCGGGTCGTGCGGGGTGGTGGGCGCCTTCGCCGCCGTGACCTCGCCGGTCCGCTCGTCATAGCGGACGACGTCGGTGAAGGTGCCGCCGATGTCCATGGCGACGCGATAACTCATGGGCTCGACGGTATGCCGGGATCGGCGCGGCCGCACCGTCCGGTGATCACCCCTGTCCGGTGGTCAGCGCAGTGAGGTGAAGAACGCCCGTACGTCGGAGACGAACGCGTCGGGCCGTTCCAGGGCGGCGAAGGTGCCGCCGCGCTCGTGCTCGACCCAGCCGACGATGTTGTTGTCGCGCTCGGCGAAGCGGCGGATCGGGCGCAGGATGTCCTTGGGGAACACCGAGATCGAGGTCGGCACGGTGGCCGGCTTCAGCTCCCACTCCACGGAGGTGTCCTGGTCGGTGTCGGGGGTCTCGACGAACGAGCGGGCGGCCGAGCCGGCTGTGTTGGTCAGCCAGTAGAGCGTGGCGGTGGCGAGCAGCCGGTCGGGGCCGACGCCGCCGTCGCTCCACTCGTGGTAGACGCCGGCGAACCAGGCGAGCAGCGCGACGGGGGAGTCGGCCATGCCGTAGGCGAAGGTCTGCGGCCGGGCCGACTGGATGAGCTTGTAGCCGTACTGCTCGGTCAGGTAGCGCTCGCGGAAGGCGAGCCGTTCCCGCTCGGCGTCGGTGAGGTCGTCCAGCTCGCCCGGGGCGCCGATGGGGAAGCAGATGATGCCGTTGCCGTGCATGCCGACGACCCGCTCGGGGGCCAGGACGCCGACCTCGCGGGAGATCCACGTGCCCCAGTCGCCGCCCTGGACGCCGAAGCGCTCGTGGCCGAGACGGGTCATGAGCTCCAGCCAGGCGCGGGCGACCCGGTTGGAGCCCCAGCCCAGCTCCCGGGTCGGCCCCGACAGTCCGTAGCCCGGCAGGGACGGGATGACGAGGTGGAAGTCACGGCTGAGCGGCTCGATGACGTCGAGGTACTCGAGCGGGGAGCTGGGCCAGCCGTGGGTGATGAGCAGCGGGAGCGCGTCCGGGTTCGCCGAGCGGACGTGCAGGAAGTGGATCCGCTGGCCGTCGATCTCGGTGACGAACTGGTCGTGCCGGTTGAGCTCGGCGCAGGCGGCGGCCCAGTCGTGGCGGCGCCAGCGGTCGACGAGGTCGCGCAGGTGGTCGAGCGGGACGCCGAGGCGCCAGCCCTGTCCGGGGACCTCGTCGGGCCAGCGCACCCGGTCGAGGCGGGCGCGCAGGTCGTCGAGGTCGGCCTGCGGGGTCTCCAGGCGGTACGGGCGGATGTCGGTCAAGCGTGGGCCTCCAGTCGATGAGTACGCTGTACCGTACAGCATACGGTTCGATGGCGGCAAACGCGGGCCTAGCCTGGAGACGTGTCCTCGTACCTCACCCTGAAGAGCCCGGTCGAGCACGAGACCGAGGCCAGGCGCTCGCGCTTCATCTGCGCGATCGCCCCGGCCGAGACGACCGCGGAGGCGGCGGCGTTCATCGCCGGGCGCCGGCGGCTGCACCCGTCGGCCACGCACCACTGCACCGCCTACGTGCTCGGGCAGGAGCGCAAGGGCGACGACGACGGCGAGCCCGGCGGCACCGCCGGCACGCCGATGGTGCAGGCGCTGGTGGGACGCGGGTTCGACCGGGTGGTGGCCGTGGTGACGCGCTACTTCGGCGGCACGCTGCTCGGCGCGGGCGGGCTGGTCCGCGCCTACGGGTCGGCGGTCACCGAGACGCTGGACCGGGCCGACCCGGTGCGGATGGTGCCGGCCAGGCTGATGCTCGTGTCGGTGGCGCACGACCAGGCCGGCCGGGTGGAGAACGACCTGCGGGCCTCACGCCACCCCGTGCGCGAGGTGACCTACGGGCAGGCGGTGGAGTTCGCGGTGGCGGTGGGCGCCGACGAGGTGGCGGCGTTCACCGACTGGGTGGCGACGCTGACCGCGGGCCGGGCGCGCGTGACGCCCGGCGAGCCGGTGCGCCTGCCCGGCTGAGCGGTCAGCCTCCAGGACGTGCGGCCTGCCCGGCTGGGCGGTCGGCCCTCCAGGACGTGAACTCGGGTCAGCCCTCCAGGGCGTACTGCATGACCCGGAACTTGGCCTGGGCCTCGGCCAGCTCGGCGGCCGGGTCGGAGTCGCCCATGATGCCGCCGCCGGCGAACAGCCGCGCCCGGCGGCCCTCGACGATGGCCGAGCGCAGCGCGATGCCCCACTCGCCGTCGCCGTGGGCGTCGATCCAGCCGACCGGGCCCGCGTAGCCGGCCCGGTCCATGCCCTCCAGCTCGCGGATCACCTCGATCGCCGTGGCCGTCGGGGTGCCGCCGACGGCCGCCGTCGGGTGCATGGCGGCCACCACGTCCAGCACGGACGCGCCGTCGGCCAGCCGGCCGGTCACGTGACTGGCCAGGTGCTGCACGTTGGGCAGCACGAGCAGCTCCGGCTCGTCGGGGGTGCGCAGCGCGGAGCAGAGCGGGGCCAGGGTCTGGCGGACCGAGGCGATCGCGCACTCGTGCTCGTGGCGGTCCTTGGCGGAGGCGAGCAGCGCCCGGCCGCGGGCCAGGTCGTCGGCCGGGCCGGTGCCGCGCGGCGTCGTGCCGGCCAGCACCAGCGACTCGATCTCCTGGCCGGTGCGCCGGATCAGCAGCTCCGGGGTGGCGCCGACCAGGCCCGCCACGGAGAACGCGTAACACTCGGGGTAGCGGCGGGCCAGGCGCAGCAGCAGGAGCCGGACGTCGATCGGGTGCTCGGCGGTGGCCAGCAGGTCGCGGGCCAGCACGACCTTCTCCAGCTCGCCCTCCCGGATGCGGCGGGCGGCGCTGGCCACGACGTGCTCCCACTGCGGCGCGGAGAGGCTGCCGTCGCCGTAGCTGATCCGGCCCGGGTCGATGAGCGGGGTGAACGTCTCCAGCGGCGGGTCGCCGATCGTGGTCAGCCAGGCCCGCCCGTCCCGGCGCGCCAGCACGGCCTGCGGGACGACCAGGGTGGAGCCGGGAGCGTTCTCGTCGAAGGTGAAGGTGCCGAAGGCGACCGGGCCGCTGCCGGGGGAGCCCACCTCGTCGTCGACCCGCGCGCCGCCGAACACGTTCGCCAGCCACTCGCGCGCCCAGGCGAACCTGCCGGGGCCGGGCGGCACCTCGGCGCGCGCGGCCTCCCCCCAGCCGACGAGTCCCTCGCCGTGCCTGATCCACGCGTAGGGCGCCGTCCTGGGCAGACCGGCGATCAGGTTACCGGGGTCGCGTACAGGGGTGGTGCGAACCGGTAGCGGGCGGGTTGTTCCGAGCGCGACACTCACTTGAGACACTCTATGCGGGATCTGAACGTGTTCGACTGAGACCCCCGTGAATGGGCGGTTACGCTTCCTTCGTCAAGCGTCGATAGCGACTTGGTACTGAGATGGCAGGCGTTGCCCTGAGGTGATGGCCGCCTGGTGCCCGGCTGCCTACCGTGAGCGCATGATCGGTAAGGTTGCGCCGGTGCTGGCGGTGGCGGGCCTGCTCGCGGGCTCGGGGGCGGCGGTCGCGGGACGGGCGGCGGCCGAGCCGCTGCGTCAGGAGCCGCTGCGTCAGGAGCCGCTGCGTCAGGAGCCGCTGCGTCAGGAGCCGCTGCGTCAGGAGCCTCTGCGTCAGGAGCCGCTGCGTCAGGAGCCTCTGCGTCAGGAGAGGCTGCCCCGGGTGATGGCGGCGCTCGGTGACTCGATCTCCTCCGGTTTCAACAGCTGCGGGTTCTTCATCTCCTGCCGGTCGCGGTCCTGGTCGGCGGGGCAGCATGAGGGGATCGGCAGCCACTACACGCGCCTGTCCGCCCTCGGCGCGGGCCTGACCGCGAAGAACCTCGCGGTGCCCGGCTCCAGCAGCGCCGGCCTGCTCGCGCAGGCGCGTGAGGCGGTGGAGGCGCGGGCCGACTACGTGACCGTGCTCGTCGGGGCGCAGGACGCGTGCACCGCCACCGAACGGCAGATGACCCCGGTGACGGTCTACCGGCAGCGGCTGGAGCAGGCGCTGGACGAGCTGCGCGCGGGCGTGCCCGGGGTGCGGGTGCTCATGGCGAGCATCCCCGACGTGTACCGGCTCTGGCGGCTGGCCAAGGACCAGGCGGCGGCCCGGGGGGTGTGGCGGATCGGCCGGATCTGCCCCTCCATGCTGACCAGGCCCACCTCCGAGACCAGGGCCGACGAGCTCAGGCGGACCAGGGTGCGCGAGCGGGTCGTGGCCTACAACCGGCAGGCGGCCGAGGCGTGCGCCGCCCGCCCGTGGTGCCGCACCGACCGCGGCGCGGTGTTCGACTACCGGTTCACGCTCAAGCAGGTGAGCCGGTGGGACTACTTCCACCCGAACGTGGCGGGCCAGCAGGCGCTGGCCGAGCTCACCTTCGGCAACGGCTTCACCTGGGCCGACCCGCGCCGGCGGGCCTAGCGGCATTGGGCCAGCATGGCCCTCTTGTCGGCGCGGGTGACGGGCACCGCGTACTTGACGGCCACCTGGGCGAACCGGGTCACGTACGCGCAACGCACCCGCCGCTGCGGCGGCAGCCAGCTCGCCGGGCCGGAGGCGTCCTTCTGCTCGTTGGCCGCGCCCTTGACCGGCAGCAGGTTGAGCGGGTCGTTGGCGAAGTCGACGCGCTTGCCCCGCCCCCAGCGCGCGGCCCCCATCCGCCAGGCGTAGGCGAGCGGCACCACGTGGTCGACCTGCACCTCGCCCGCGTCGCGCTTGGACCAGCCGATGAGCTGGCCGGTGTACGGGTCCTCCAGGTCCATGGCGATCACCTCGCAGGACGAGCCCTCGCGGTAGCGGACGTTGCGGCCGTCACGGGCCAGCAGGTCGTCGCGGGTGCGGCAGCCGTTGCGCGCGTACGGGACGCCGGTGGCGGTGTCGGCCCAGTCCGCGCCGTAGCGGGCGCGGCTGTAGCCGCTGCTCGGGCCGCGGCCCCTGACCTCCAGGCGGGAGATGATCGCCCGGGCGCGGGCCTTGTCCTTCTTGCCGGTGACGGGGGCGAGGCCGGGTAAAGTGCCGCTGGCGTTGCCGAGCGGGCTCGCCGCGGTGGCGGGGGGAGTGGTCTCGACGCCGTTGGCGAGGGCGACGACGATGACGGCTCCGGCGAGGAGGGCGACGGCGTCCTTGACACTCAAGCAGGGCTCCGTGGTGCTGCGTCGGACTTCTCTGAAGAGGTTCCCTGGCCGGCCCGCTTCGACACGGTGAGGAGTGTGCGGCTGTTGGGCAAGGAGCCTGTGGACGTCCGGGTGCTGGCGGCGATCGCGGCGGGCGGCGCGGCCGGGGCGCTGGCGCGCTTGGCCGCCGAGAGCCTGCTGCCCGCGCCGCGGGGCGCGTTCCCGTGGGCGACGTTCGGGGTGAACGTGTTCGGGTGCGCGCTGATCGGCGTGCTCATGGTGCTGGTCACCGAGGTGGCGGCCAGGGCGCCGCGGCTGGCGCGGCCGTTCCTCGGGGTCGGCGTGCTGGGCGGGTTCACGACCTTCTCCACGTACGCGGTGCAGGCGCGAGACCTGCTGACGGCCGGCGCGGCGACGGTGGCGGCGGCCTACCTGGCGGGGACGCTGGCGGCCGCCGTGGCGGCGACCTGGGCGGGCATGCGGATCACGAGAGCGCTGGCGCGGCGGTGACGGCGTTGCTGGTGGTCCTGGGGGCCGCGGTGGGGGCGCCGCTGCGCTACGTGGTGGACCGGGCCGTACGGGCCCGCCACGAGTCGATGTTCCCGTGGGGGACGCTGCTGGTCAACGTGGCGGGGTCGGCGCTGCTGGGGTTCCTGGTCGCGCTGCCGGTGGGGCCCGGCTGGTCGGCGCTGCTGGGCAGCGGGTTCTGCGGGGCGCTGACCACGTACTCGACGCTGGGCTACGAGACCGTGCGACTGGCCGAGCAGGGCGCCGGGCGGCACGCGGTGGCGAGCGCGGCGGCCAACGTGGCGCTGGGGCTGGCGGCGGCGTCAGCCGGCATGCTGACCGCGGGCGCGCTCGCCTGAACGCCGGCGGGCCCGCTGAAACGCCGCCGCGCCCGCCTGAACGCCGGCGGTCCGACTGAACGCCGCCGCGCTCAGCAGGCGCCGAGTGCGACGAAGGACAGGCCGGTGGCGGTGGACACCGGGTCGGCGGCGGTCGCCCGGCGGGCGTCGCGCAGCGCGGCCGGCAGGCAGGCGCCCCGGGCGAGCCGACGGTGCAGCTCGACCATGAGCGGCACCGCGGCCCCGTCGTTGACCAGCACCACGCTGGCCACGATGCCGGTGGTGCCGAGCTGGATGAGCGAGCTGGCCAGCCCGAGCAGCTCGTCGGCGCCGGTGGGCGCGGTCAGCCCGGAGTCGCAGCTCGACAGCACCACCTGGCGGGGCGCCCGGCGCAGCCGCTCCAGGTCGTAGACGGTGAGCGGCCCGTCGTCCACCCGCAGCGCGGAGAACAGCGGGCTGTCGGCCCGGAAGGCGCCGTGCGCGGCCACGTGCGCCAGCCGCGCCCCGTCCATCGCGTCCAGGATCCCGGCCACCGTGGCCGTCCCCTCGCCGAGGACGACCGGGGCGGGGTACTCAGGGGCGATGTCGCGTAGCTCGGCTCCCTCGGAACGCAGGCCGGGGCCGCGCACCAGCACCACCCGGCCGTCCCCTGGCGGTCCCGCGCGGCGGGCGCGCAGCCAGGTGCCGGCCGACGGGGCGACGCTGACCGAGCGGTCGCGCAGGCTCGGCAGCAGCGCCCACGGCACCGCGTGCAGCCGCCCCGGCGGGACGATCACCACCTCGCCGTCGCCGAGGTGGCGGGCGGCGTCGCCGAGCAGCACCCGTTCCAGCGCCCGGCCGCTGCCTTCCACCTGGGCGAGCAGGTCGGCCGGGCTGAGCGTGGACCTGCCGTGCGCGAGCCGCGACAGGCCGAACCGGGCGATGTCGATGCCGCGCGAGGCCTCCTCGACGCTTCCGGCCGGGTAGCGGCGCACCAGGCCGGAGCCGCAGACCAGCACGTGCAGCCGGCCGTCCACGTCGACCAGCTCCAGCAGGCGGTCCGCCCTCAGCTCGGCGAGCAG
>NZ_JAPNNL010000167.1 GCF_027620315.1 Nonomuraea corallina
GGGCTTCGGGCCAGGACGGGCCGCCGGACCGGGACGCGGGCCGGGCGTCGGCCGCTGACCGGTCTCGAACCGCGCCTGCGGAGCACCGGAGGTCTCGCCACGGGCGGCCTCGGGCTGCTGCTGCGGGGTCTGCGGGGCCTGCGGCTGCTGCTGCGGCGCCGGCGGGCGCGGCGTGCCGCCGCCCGCGGGGCCTGGGCGCGGACCGGGCTTGGGCCCGGGACGCGGAGGTGAGGGGATCGGCGCCTGCTGGGCGCCGTTTCCGGCCTGGCTGTCAGCCGGCCGGGGAGCAGCCTTCGGCGGCTGCGGCTTGTGGGACGGCGAACCGCCGCCCTTCGAGGGCGCGCCCTTCGACACACCCAGAGCTTCGGTGAGCCTGCGGACCACCGGCGCCTCGATGGTGGAGGACGCCGAACGGACGAACTCTCCCATCTCCTGGAGCTTGGCCATGACGACCTTGCTCTCTACGCCGAACTCCTTAGCGAGCTCGTATACCCGGACCTTCGCCACTGCACTCCCTAACTCGGCCCGGGAGGCTGGCTGTGCCGTCCGGACCGTCGCTACCTTGACGTCTTCATCGCCGCGTGCTCATCAGGCGCTCATAGCAATCTGACTCCGCCCCATCAACTCGGCGTCCTACATGACATTTCGTGGTTCTCCTTCCAGGTGCGCCCGCACGCGCGAGACGTCGAGCGGCCCCGCCACGCGAAACGCGCGCGAGAACGCCCGGCGACGCTCGGCGAGCTCCAGACAACTCATGGACGGGTGCAGCGATGCACCCCTGCCAGGAAGTCGTCCGCGCAGGTCGGGGACCACCTGGTCCTCGACCAGCACCAGTCGGAGCAGCTCGGACTTATCCGTGCGAACCCTGCAGCCCACACAGGTGCGCTGTGGGGCCGCGTGGCAACCATATTCCAGATTACCGTGTCGACGCATCTACGGAACCGGCGGCATCCTCTGGCTGAGTGTCAGGACGGATGTCGATCCGCCAGCCTGTCAGCCGATTGGCAAGCCGGGCATTCTGCCCTTCCTTACCGATGGCCAGCGAAAGCTGGTAGTCAGGAACGATCACCCGCGCCGCCCGTCCTTCGAGATCGAGAACCTCGACATGGGAAACACGCGCGGGCGACAGGGCATTCCCGACGAACTCTCCGGGGTCCTCGGACCAGTCGATGATGTCGATCTTCTCGCCGTGGAGCTCGGCCATCACGTTGCGCACGCGGGAACCCATCGGGCCGATGCAGGCGCCCTTGGGGTTGACGCCGGCCTTGCGCGACCGTACAGCGATCTTGGTGCGGTGGCCGGCCTCGCGCGCCACCGCGGCGATCTCGACCGTGCCGTCGGCGATCTCCGGCACCTCCAGCGCGAACAGCTTCTTCACCAGCCCCGGGTGGGTGCGCGAGAGGGTGACCGACGGGCCCTTGTGACCCTTCTTCACCTGCACCACGAAGGCGCGGATGCGCTCGCCGTGGGTGTATTCCTCCCCCGGCACCTGCTCGTGGGCGGGCAGCACGGCCTCGATCTTGCCCAGGTCGACCAGCACCACCCGCGGATCCTTGCCCTGCTGGATCACGCCGGAGACCAGCTCGCCCTCGCGGCTGGCGAACTCGCCGAAGTTGATCTCGTCCTCGGCGTCGCGCAACTGCTGCAGGATCACCTGTTTGGCCGTGGTGGCCGCGATCCGGCTGAAGTTGCCCGGAGTGTCGTCGTACTCGCGCACGATCTCGCCGTCCTCGTCGAGCTCGGCCGCCCAGATCGTGACGTGGCCGGTCGCCTTGTCCAGCTCGGCGCGCGCCTTGGCGGCGGCGCCCTCGGTGCGGAAGTAGGCGATCAGCAGCGCGTCCTCGATGGCCTTGACGACCAGGTCGAAGGAGATGTCCTTCTCCCGCTCCAGGCTGCGCAGGACGCTCATGTCGATGTCCACGAGGCTCCCCCTTAGCCCTCGTCGCCGTCGACGTCGTCGTCGATGCGGCGGAACTCCACCTGCACCCGTCCACGGGTCAGGTCCTGATAGTCGAGCCTGCGGGCGGCTCCGGCGACGTCGAGGTCCACCCCGGTGTCGTCGGCCGACAGCACCCTGCCCTCGATCACGCCGCCGTCTCGCAGCTCCGCCTTGACCAGCCGTCCGGCGGCGCGCCTCCAGTGACGCGGCTCGGTCAGCGGGCGGTCCACGCCGGGCGATGACACCTCGAGCGTATAGGGAGCGGCGCCCATCGCGTCGTCCTCGTCGAGCGCCGCCGAGACGGCCTGGCTCACGTCGGCCACGTGGTCGAGACTCACGCCGCCGTCACGGTCGACGACCACCCGCAGCAGCCGGCGCCTGCCGGCCTGGGTGACCGTCACGTCCTCCAGGTCGAGGCCCTCCGCGGCGACCACGGGCTCCAGGAGCTTCATCAGGTGGTCGCGGGGTGACGCGCTGCCCATACCGACCTCCCCTATTGTCGAGTCACAGCCGGGCGGACCTCGCCACTGGCTGTTGACACCCTATCTGTTCGGCTTCCCTCCCAAGCTGAAGCCGGGGGGATTCGTACCCTCACGAGTGGATCTTCCCGTCGGCGAGCGGCCTGCCCGGCTGCGGTCGCGCCTGACCGCGTGTGGCGGTACGAGCCCTTACGATGCTGTCTGCGGTCCGTAACAGTGAAAGGTCCCTGCTCGTGCGCCAGCCTCACCTCTCCAGGCGAGCCCTGCTGGCAGCCGGGGCCGCCGCGGTGGCGCTCGCGGGCTGCAGCGCGCCTCCCGACCCCGAGCCGGTACGCGACACCCCCGAGCAGGCGCTGGCCCGCACCCTCATCGCCGACAAGGAACGGACGATCGCGCTCTACTCCGCGCTGATCGACGCCGGAGGCGACGACCAGCTGGCCGCCCGCCGCGCCCATCACCAGGCTCACCTGGCCGAGCTGCGGCGGCGCTACCCGGGGCTGCGGGCGTCCGGCTCTCCCTCCCCGACCACGTCGGCGGCCTCGTCCGGCACTCCTACGGCCACACCCGCTCCCACAGTGACCCCCGCGATGACGCCCTCGCGGTTGCGGGCCCTGGAGCGCCAGGCGGCGGCACGGCGGCCCGACCAGCTCGCCGGGGTGGCGCCCGCCCTGGCCCAGCTGGTCGCGAGCATCGGGGCCTGCGAGGTCCTGCACGCCGCGACGGCGGTCAAGCCGCCCGCGCCACCGCCCGCACCGCCCGCGAGCGGCCCTGCCGACCCGGGCGACGTGGAGAAGCTCCGCAAGGCGCTCGCGGCCGAGCACGCCGCGGTCTTCGCGTACGGGGTGCTGGGGGCGCGCACCTCCGGCTCCCTGCGCGATCGGCTCACCCGCGCCTTCGCCGCCCACCGCGACCGCAGGGACGAG
Organism: Nonomuraea corallina; assembly: GCF_027620315.1. Classification (GTDB taxonomy): domain Bacteria; phylum Actinomycetota; class Actinomycetes; order Streptosporangiales; family Streptosporangiaceae; genus Nonomuraea; species Nonomuraea corallina. The sequence goes on from NZ_JAPNNL010000167.1 coordinate 3,342, forward strand.
CTGCGCCGGCTCATCACCGCGCGCGGCGGGCGGCCCGCCGAGCCCCAGCCCTCCTACGCGCTGCCGTCCATCCCGTCCAGCGGGCCCGCGGCCGCCCGGCTGGCGGCACACGTGGAGACCGGGCTGACCGCGTCCTACCTGGAGCTGGTGGCGGCGACCGACGCCGCGCTGCGGCGCTACGCCGCGGTGGCCGTGCAGGAGGCGGTCACCCGGGGCCACTCCTTCCGTCCGGGCCCGGCCACGGCCTTCCCGGGCCTTCCCGCCCCCGCTCCCGCCTCTCCGTCGCCCACCCCCTCCCCGGGCGGCTGAACCGCCTCCGGCACCGGAGCGGAACCCCCACGCCTGCCGGCTAGTTGACATCGACTAGTCGGCACCGGATAGTTGGTCCCGACCAAGGGAGGCCGGGGATGGCGAAGCGCGCAGTGGGCAACCTGCTGGCGCTGGCCGTCCTGTCCTACCTGAGCCGACGTCCGATGCACCCGTACGAGCTCGGCCGGACCCTGCGCGAGCACGGCGACGCCCGCAGCATCAAGTACACCCACGGGTCCCTCTACATGGTCGTCGGGCAGCTGGCCCGCGCCGGGCTCATCGTCGAGGTCGGCACGAGCAGGCAGGGGCAGCTCCCGGAGCGCACCGTCTACGGGCTCACGGACGAGGGGCGGCGGGAGCTGGCCGACTGGCTGAGCGAGCTGGTCGAGCAGCCCAGGCACGAGTACCCCGGGTTCGTGGCCGCGCTGTCGCTGATCGGGGCGCTGCGGCCCGACCGGGTCGTGGAGCTGCTGCGCAGGCGCCTCGACCGGCTCGCGGAGCAGCGCGCGGAGATCACCGCCCTGATCGAGGACACGGTGGCCGCCGGGCTGCCGGAGCTGTTCGTGGTCGAGGAGGAGTACCGCCTCGCGCTGCTGGAGGCCGAGGTGGCCTTCGTCGAGCGGTTCGCAGGGCGGATCACCGACCCCGAGACCGGCTGGGGCCGCGAGTGGGCGCGGGCGCACGCCGCGTGGGACCCGGACGGAGGTGGTCAGCCGGACTGACCGGCCGAAAAAGGGCCCCGGTCGAGGTGCGGGAACACCGCGACCGGGGTCTGGCCTCGTATCAGATCCCGCGGGAACGGAACCCGGCGCACGAGGTCGGCAACCGCAAGGGTAGCCGGATTCCTCCCCGTGGGACGTGTCACTCACTGGAGGAGTTCTGTCATGTTCCGTCCCGCTTACCCGTTAACCGCCCACCGGCTGGCCCTGGGGGCGGTCGCCGGGCCCGCGCTGTTCACGCTGTCCTGGCTCACGCTCGGCCTGATCAGCCCCGGCTACACGCTCTTCGGCCACCGGTTCGCCGGCTACTCGCCCATCAGCCAGCCCGTCAGCGGGCTCGGCCTCGGCGTCACCGGGCCGTACATGAACGCCGCGTTCGTCGTCACCGGCCTGATGCTGACCATCGGGGTGGCCGGCGTCTTCAGGGTCGCCGCGGGGCCGGGCAGCCGGACCTGCGCGGCGCTGCTGGGGCTCAGCGGCGTGGGCCAGGCGCTCTGCGGGGTGTTCACCCTGGAGCGGATGCTGCCGCACACCCTCGGCTACCTCCTGGCCATCGGCACGCCGGTGATCGGCTTCCTGGTGGCCGGGAGGCACTTCCGCCGGCTGCCGGGATGGCGTCGCTTCGGCACGTGGCTGCTGGCGGGCGGCCCGCTCACGCTCGTGCTGCTCGTGCTGTTCCTCGTGACGTTCGAGCCCACGCCCGGCGGGGCCGAGCACGGAGTCGCCGGGCTGGTGCAGCGCCTGGGGATCGTCGAGGTGCACGCCTGGTTCGCGGCCATGGGCGTGCTGGCCTTCAGGGATCGGGCGTTCAGGGATCGGGCGTTCAGGGATCGGGCCCGCGCCCGGGTCAGCGCCGGCGGCAGATCATGACCTCTGTGGTCGGGCTCTCGCGCAGCACGCGGACCAGGCGGCGTTCGATCGGATAGAGCAGGGCCCCGGCCAGCCAGCCCGTGATCTCGGTCAGCGTGACCGCGCGCAGGAACCCGCCCCACAGCTTGCGCCAGATCGGGTGGGCGTCCACCTGGGCGTTCATCAGGACGAGCATGGGGACGCGGCGCAGCACCTCGAACCCCGCCTCGTCGAGGGCCGCGATGATCCACGGGAGGGTGTGGTTGACCTGGTAGTCGGAGCGCTGCTCGGGGCGGTGCAGGAAGTTCTCCGACAGGATGAGGACGCCGCCGGGCTTGACCGCCCTGCCGATGTTGTGCAGGGCGGCGCGGTAGCGCGTGTCGTCGGTGATGTGGAAGAGCATGTCCATCGCCGACGCCGCGTCGTAGGCGGCGTCCTCCAGGCGGTCGCCGGGGTCGGCGATGTCGAGCCGGAGGAACGTGTCGGCGGGGAAGCGGCCCCGCAGGCGCTCGACCGCCGCGTCGGTGAGGTCGCTGCCCGTGATGGACTCGGCCCCCAGCGCCCGCCACTGGCGGACGTAGAAGCCGGTGCCCGAGCCGACGTCGAGAATCCGGCACTTCGGCAGGTTGAGCCCCAAGGTGGTGACCTCGCGGCGGAAGCCCTCGGCACGCACGCGATACATCCAGATGTTGAACGCCCTGCCGAGGGCCTTGTAGCCGACGCCGCTCTCGGTCCAGTCGGACTGGAGGCGCCGCTCCCAGAAGTCTTTCAGTTCGACATGTGGCTTCACCGGACCGAGCGTTACAGCCCCTCACCGCCCCGTCAAACCGGGGCGGTGATTGCCCACCTTTGTCAGGACCCGCAGGCGGCGACGATCTGGTCGGCGGCCTCCGCGAGCGGGATCTCCCGCTTCTCGCCGGACACCCGGTCGCGCAGCTCGATCACGCCCTGGGCCAGGCCGCGGCCGATCACCACGATCGTCGGCAGGCCCAGCAGCTCGGCGTCCTTGAACTTGACGCCGGGCGACACCTGGGGCCGGTCGTCGACGAGCACCCGCAGGCCGCGGGACTCCAGCTCCGCCGCCAGCTCCAGCGCGGCCTCGACCTGGCGGTCCTTGCCGGTGCCGACGATGTGGACGTCGGCGGGCGCGACCTCGCGCGGCCAGACCAGGCCCAGCTCGTCGTGGGCCTGCTCGGCGATCACCGCGACCGCGCGGGAGACGCCGATGCCGTAGGAGCCCATGGTGACGCGGACCGGCTTGCCGTCGGGGCCGAGCGCGTCGAGCCCGGCGGCGTCGGCGTACTTGCGGCCGAGCTGGAAGATGTGGCCGATCTCGATGCCACGGTCGATCGACAGCGCCGAGCCACAGCGGGGGCAGGGGTCGCCGGCCCGCACCTCGGCCGCCTCGATCGTGCCGTCGGGCTCGAAGTCGCGGCCCGCGACGACGTCGGCGGCGTGCTTGCCGGGCTCGTTGGCGCCGGTCACCCAGGCGGTGCCGGTGACGACGCGAGGGTCGACGAGGTAGCGGATGCCGAGCTCGCGCAGCACCTGCGGGCCGATGTAGCCGCGGACCAGGCCGGGGTTGGCGGCGAAGTCGTCGGCCTCGAAGATGGCGGGCTCGCCGGGCGCCAGCGCGGCCTCCAGCCGCTTGAAGTCGACCTCGCGGTCGCCGGGCACGCCGATGACCACGGTCTCGACCACGTCGGAGCCGGGTGTGGAGACCTTGACGACGACGTTCTTGAGCGTGTCGGCGGCGGTGATCGACAGTCCGTGGTGCTCGTTGACGTACGAGACCAGCGACTCGATCGTCGGGGTGCCGGGGGTGTCCATGACGCGCTGCGCGGGCAGCCCGTCGAGGGGGCGGGCGGCGGGCGCGGGAGTGGTGACGGCCTCGGCGTTGGCGGCGTAGCCGCACGCGTGGCAGGCCACGAACGTGTCCTCGCCGGTGGGCGTCGGCGCCAGGAACTCCTCCGAGGCCGAGCCGCCCATCGCGCCCGACGTGGCGAACACGATCTTGTAGCGGATGCCGAGCCGGTCGAAGGTGCGGATGTAGGCCTCGCGGTGCTGCTCGTAGGAGCGCTTGAGGCCGTCGTCGTCGAGGTCGAAGGAGTAGGAGTCCTTCATGAGGAACTCGCGGCCGCGCAGGATGCCGGCCCGGGGCCTGGCCTCGTCGCGGTATTTGGTCTGGATCTGATAGAGGGTGACCGGATAGTCCTTGTAGGAGGAGTATTCGCCCTTGACCATGTCGGTGAAGAGCTCCTCGTGGGTGGGGCCGAGCAGGTAGTCGGCGCCCTTGCGGTCGTGCAGGCGGAAGAGCGTGTCACCGTACTCGGTCCAGCGGCCGGTGGCCTCGTAGTACTCGCGGGGCAGCAGCGCGGGGAAGAGCACCTCCTGGGCGCCCATCCGGTTCATCTCCTCGCGGACGACGCGGGCGATGTTCTCCAGCACGATCTTGCCCAGGGGCAGCCAGGAGTAGATTCCGGGCGCTACCCGGCGGACGTATCCGGCGCGAACGAGGAGCTTGTGGCTCGGCACTTCCGCGTCTGCCGGGTCGTCCCGCAGGGTGCGAAGAAACAACGACGACATGCGCAGCAACACGACTACTCCTTGCTCGAAACCGGCTGTGAAGGGTTACAGGCTATCGATTCCGATGAGGCGTACGCGCGTGCTTATCAGGCCGGCAGGACCGTCAGCCCCAGGATGAACGTCCCGGCAGCCACGGCGGAGATCGCCAGGGTGCGCGCCCGCGCCGGCGCCGTCCGCCGCATCAGGAGCACGCCGCCCGCCGTCAGGGCGACCACGAGCGAGGCGGGCAGCGGCCAGAGGTACGCCCCGGCGGCGGCGAAACCGTTCGTCGCCCGGCCCACCACGTCGATCACCAGGAGGGCGCCGATGGCCCCGGCCGCAAGGTCGCCCCACCGGTCGCTCCTGCGGGTCACGTAGGCGAGCAGCCCGACCCCGACCAGCAGCGCGACGGTCCAGTAGAGCCCGGCGGTGGTGCCGCCGAGCAGGGCCGGATCGAGGGTGCCGCGCAGCGCGCCGCCGCCCATGGCGGCCACCACGGTCGCCACCACCGCCAGGAAGGTGGTCAGCAGCGCCCAGCCGAACCCGGAGGCGGTGGCCCCGACGGCGACGGTCAACGCGAGGTAGGCGTACGGGTCGTAGATCTGGCCCAGCCAGCCCGGGATCCGGCCGGCGCCGAGCATGCCGGCCAGACCCACGGCCAGGCCGGCGAAGAACGCCACCACCAGGTGGATCTCGATGCCTCGCTGCCGCCGGTCGAACTCGGCGAAGTAGTCGTTGTCGAGGGTGCTGGTCTTCATCCCTTTCCTCTGGCAGAAGCCAAGTGACAGCCAGCTCCACATTATGTGACCGTCCCAGAAAGGCAAATTTCGGTTAACCGGAAGTAAGCGACGCTCAGCCGCCGAGGAGTTCCTCCCACGGATGGCGGGTGTTGGTGCGGCGGGTGGTGTCGAGCGCCTCGGCCAGCCGCCACAGGCCCGGGCGGGCGCGGGCGCCGGCCCGGCCCATCGGGTCGACGGCGCGCAGCTCGAACCGCACGCCCATCACGGTGAGCAGGGCGGTGGAGCCGTCACTGGCTCCCGGGGCGACCAGGTCGGGCATGCGGTCGGCGAGCAGCGCCGCGGCCTCGGCGGCGAACGGGCCGTCGCGCCACTCGACGTGCCAGCTCAGGTCGGCGCCGCGCCACCACGTCAGGTCGCGGCAGGACTCGATGAAGTCGGCCTCGGTCGCCAGCGCGGCCATCACCCGGCCGAAGGCCTCGTAGTGCACGGGGTGGTGCTCGGGGTAGTGCCCGGGGCGGTTCTCGGGGCGGTCGGACGGCAGGTCGTCCCCCGCGACGGGCGGTGTGCCGTCCTTCGCCCGTCGCGGCGCGCGCTTTCGCCTCACGGGCAACACTGTGATCGGGACGGGCGCGTTTCCGCAAGGGGGCGGCGCCGGGCGAGAGCACGCGGGACCGCCGGATCGCGCCGCTCCCGGAGGGCCGGCCTGGGCGAGCTCTCTTGACCCGATTTGAACGGATATATCGACAAACATCACGGTCGAGCGGTATTCAGGGATGACGGGTTCATGCGTACGGCCGATCGGGGATACATCGATCACGCCGGCAGATCGCCTCTGGTGGGACGTGCGTCCGAGGTGGAGAATCGCCGGAACGAGGGAGGCGGCGTGACGTTGCGCGTGGCGGTCATCGGATCCGGCCCCGCCGGGATCTACACGGCGGAGGCCCTGGTCAAGCAGTCCGGCGAGCCCTTGGAGGTGGACGTACTCGAACGGCTGCCGACCCCGTACGGGCTGGTCAGATACGGCGTCGCGCCCGACCACACGTCGATCAAGTCGATCGCCAATTACCTGCGCAGGGTGCTGGAACTGCCCGAGGTGCGCTTCCTCGGCGGGGTCACCCTCGGCGAGCACCTGACCGTCGAGGACCTGCTGGCCTGCTATGACGCGGTCGTCTACTGCACCGGCGCGATGGTCGACCGGCGGCTCGGCATCCCCGGCGAGGAGCTGCCGGGCAGCGTGGCCGCCACCGACTTCGTCAACTGGTACTGCGGGCATCCCGACGTGGACCCGTCACGGTTCACGCTCGACAGCTCCGAGGTGGCGGTGATCGGCGTCGGCAACGTGGCCGTCGACGTGGTGCGCGTCCTGGCCAAGACCGCCGAGGAGCTGAGCGCCACCGACGTGCCCCACGAGGTGCTGGAGCGGCTGGCCGGCAGCCAGGTCAAGGCCATCCACATGATCGGCCGCCGCGGTCCCGAGCACGCCAAGTTCACCCTGAAGGAGCTGCGCGAGCTGGGCGAGCTTGCCAACGCCGACGTGTGCGTGCGCCCGGAGGAGGCGGTCGTGCTCGGCGGCGACTTCCCGCGCCAGATCAAGGGCAACATCGAGGTGCTGCGCTCCTGGTCCGAGCGGAACCCGGCGGGCCGGCCGCGCCGCCTGGACGTGCGCTTCTGGCTGCGGCCGGTGGAGATCCTGGGCAGCGAGCGGGTGGAGGGCCTCAAGCTGGAGCGCACCCGCCTGTCGCCGGAGGGCCGCGTGGTCGGCACCGGCGAGTACGAGACGATGCCGGTCGGCATGGTGCTGCGCTCGGTCGGCTATCAGAGCGTGCCGCTGCCGGGGGTGCCGTTCTCCGAGAAGACGATGACGGTGCCGAACGCGGCGGGGCGGGTTCGCGAGCGCGAGTACGTCGCGGGCTGGCTCAAGCGCGGCCCCACCGGCGTGATCGGCACCAACAAGTCCGACGCCGCCGAGACCGTCCGCACGCTGCTGTCCGACCTGTCCGGACAGCCGCCGCGCGACCTGAAGCGGCTCGACGCGCTGCTGACCGAGCGCGGGGTCCGGCCGGTGACGTACGGCGAATGGCAGGCGATCGAGGCCGCCGAGACCGAGCTGGCCAAGTCGCTGGGCCGGGGCGAGCGGGTCAAACTGGTCGGCCTGGAGGCGATGCTGCGGGCCTGCCGCCCCTGACACCCGGCCCTTCTACAACCGGCCCTTGAGCACCGGCCCTTGAGCACTGGCCCTTGAGCACTGGCCCTTGAGCACTGGCGCGGAGAGGAACCCATGCGCACCACCGTCCCGTCCGCCGTCCCCGGCTTTCACGAGGTCCACCGGGTGCAGCGGAGCCGTTACCCGGCGGCGGAGCCCGCATGGCAGCCCGTGCACACCGTGTACGTGCCCGCCGACCGGTTCGGCTCCGGCACCGTCGCCGCCTGGGGCGACGAGGCGCTCGCCCTGGCCAAGGCGCACCTGTCCACGCCCGCGGAGCTGGCCGAGGTGTTCGGGGTGCCGGAGCCCGTGTCGGCCGCCGCCCACGAGCGGGTGCTGCGCAAGCTCGCCACCGAACCGGTCGAGGACCTGCGGGTCGACTTCGAGGACGGGTACGGGGTGCGGCCCGGCGAGGAGGACGGCCACGTCGAGGCGGCGGTCGAGGCGCTGGCGGCGATGCGCGCGGCGGGCACGCTTCCGCGCCGGTGGGGCCTGCGGGTGAAGTCGTTCGCCGACGGGGACCCGGAGCGGTCTGTGCGGACGCTCGACGGGTTCGTCACCGGGCTCGTCGAACGGCTCGGCGAGCTTCCCGAGGGGTTCGTGGTGACGTTCCCCAAGGTGCTGATGGAGCCCTATCTGAGGCAGTTCGCCGCGTTCCTGGAACGGTTGGAAGGGGCGCTGGGGCTCTCCCGACTGCGGTTCGAGATCCAGGTGGAGGCGCCGCAGACCGTGCGGTTCCTGCGCGCCGAACTGGTCGGCGAGCTGGGCGGGCGGCTGGCGGCGGCGCACTTCGGGGTGTTCGACTACACCGCCGCGATCGGACTGCCGCCGCACGAGCAGCGGCTCGACCATCCGGCCTGCGACCACGCGCGTCACGTGATGCAGACGGCGTTCGCGGGCACCGGCGTGGAGCTGTCGGACGGGTCGCTGGCCGCCTCCCCGGCCTCCGGCTCGGCCGCGGACGTCCGTGCGCTGTGGCGGCGGCACGCGGCGCTGGTCCGCCACTCGCTGGCGCACGGGTTCCACCAGGGGTGGGACATGCATCCGTCTCACCTGGTGAGCCGGTTCGCCACCGTCTACGCCTTCCATCTGGCGCGGTACGACACGTACCGGGAGCGGGTGCGCGCGTGGGAGGAGCGACGTGCCGCGGGAGGCGGCGTCATGGACGAGCCGGCCACCGTCAGGACGCTGGTCGCGGCGCTGCACCGGGCGGACGCGGCGCTGCCCTGAACGCCCCGGGCCGGTCACGGACGGCCGGTCGTGGCGGGCCGGTCACGGGGGTCAGTCGCGGGGGCCGCTCACGGACGGCCGATCGCGGAGGTTCAGTCGCGGCGGGGTCAGTCGCGTTCGATCAGCGAGCGCCAGCGGCGGACGAGTTGCGCGTCCACCGGGTCGGACCAGCTGCGCCGGACCGCCGAGCCCACGTGGAAGGCGCGGATCCCGTAGTCCAGCAGGTCGGGCACGTACCGGGGCCTGAGCCCGCCGCCCGCCAGGATGATGGAGCCGTCGCCGGCGTTGGCGCGGGCCTTGAGCGTGGGCATCCCGTCCCCCACGCCGTGGGGGGAGCCGGACGTGAGCACCGTCGCCAGGTTGGGCAGCAGCCGGACGGCCCGCCACGACGCCTGCACGTCGGCCGCGTGGTCCACGGCGCGGTGGAACGTCCACGGCAGCGGGGAGACGGCGTGGATGAGCGCCTCGGTGGCGGCCAGGTCCACCGCGCCCGCCTCGTCGAGGAAGCCGAAGACGAACCCGGCGGCGCCGGCCTGCGCCAGTTCGCGGGCGTCGCGGCGCAGGCGGTCCAGCACGTCGCCGTCCGCGGTGAACCCGTCGTCGCAGCGGAGCATCACCATCTGGGGCAGCGGGCACTCGGCGGCGATGGCCGCGACCGTCTCGGGGGCCGGGGTCAGCCCGCCCACCGCCATCCCGGTGACGACCTCCAGGCGGTCTGCGCCGCCCTGTTCGGCGGCCACGGCGTCGCGCACGCCGAGTGCGATGACCTCCAGCAGGGATCCCGTCATGGACGGAAGGGTATAGGCCAATCTGACCACTTTTGACCGGCAGAGTGTGGACAACTCGCGCGAGGCCCTTCACCCCTGGCCGGGGGCGCGGGCCGGAGCCCGCGCCTCCCAGGTCAGGCGACGATCAACTCGGCCGCCGTGAGGTCGCGGAAGGCCGTGATCGCCGGGTCGGCGGCCCGGCGCTGGAACAGCGCGCCCGAGGCGCGGTGCGGGAGATCGACCGTGCGCACGTGGCGGAAGCCGCGCCGGCGGTAGTAGCGCTGCAACACCTCGTTGCGCTTGGCGCAGTCCAGCCGCAGCCACGGCAGTCCCGACCCGTACGCGGTCGCGCCCGCCCAGTCGAGCAGCGCGTCGCCCAGGCCGCTCCCCGACCAGGACCGCGCCACCGCGAGCTTGTGCACGTACAGGGCGGCGCCGGGATCGTCGGCCGCGGTCCAGAACTCCGGATCGGCGTGCCGGTCGAGGGCTATGGTGGCGACCAGGGCGCCCTGCCCGTCGGGATCGAGCGCGCGCAGCTCGTCCTGGAGCAGGAACAGCACGCGCTGCTCGATCAGCGGGATGATGCGGTCCGGGCCGAAGCCCTCGCGAGGCCACTGGCGGACGCCCCGGGAGTGCAGCCAGCCCGCCGTGTCGGCCAGGAGGTCGAGGACTCCGCGCAGGTCGTCGAGCTCGGCTCGGCGGAGGGTGAGGGGATGCAGGAGGGTGTTCGTGCGCATGATTCACCTTTCATCGCAGTGCGCAGGCATGCGGACACTGAGCGTGATCGACGATGGGACGCCGGTCCAGATGTGGGACCTATGTTCCGATTTATCCGATAGCCCGATGTGTTCGGATAAATCGCAATATGGGGAGCGCTATCACTCCCCGCGCCCAGCGAGACGGCAGGCTCACTGTGCCGCGGCCGGCGGGATCACCCCCAACCGAGCTCTGTCAGCGGCGATCGAGCTCGTATCTGATCAGATGTTTGTCGGCGGGCAGCACCGACACCGCGACGCGCACCGGGGTGTCGGAACGGTCGTAACCGACCCGGATGTACACCATGACCGGCGTGCCGAGCTCCAGCTGGAGCCGCTCGGCCTCCTCCTGGTTGGGCATCCGCGCCCAGATGTCGTCCACCACGCGCACCTGCCCGTGCCCCAGCTCCTCCAGGACGCGGTTGGCGCCGCGCCCGATGTCGCCCGGCCGGGCGATCTCCGAGTCGGCCACCAGCTCCCTGGGGAAGTAGGAGTCGTTGGTGTTGTAGGGCTGGCCGTCCACGAACCGCAGGCGCCGCCGCACCACCGCGAGCTCCCCGTCGGACAGTTCCAGCCTGCTGGCGATCTCCTCCACCGGAGATACGGTCAGAACCTCTATGTACTGGCTGGGCTCGCGGCCCTCCTGCGTGACCGCGTAGGCGAAGGCCTCACGCAGTTCTCCGGAAGGTTGCGGCTCCAGCTCGCGCTGCGGGTACATGAGCAGCGGCCTGCGGTCCCTGACCACCGTGCCGCGCCGTGGCGTACGCGTGACGAGCCCCTCATTCACCAGTTCACCGAGGGCCAATCGGACGGTGTTGCGGCTCACCCCATGGTCTTCCATGAGCTGCGCCTCGGTCGGCAGCTGCGCTCCGGGGCCGAGTATGCCGGAGTAGATGGCCCTTCTCAGCTCCGAAGCCACCTGCTGATACAGCACCGACCTTGCCACTTTCACCCCTTTTGTTCCAACAATTTAGACGATCTGGTTCTAGCAGGCCATCTCCCCTTGACCGGACGGCATCCGCAGCCGCATCATCCATTCGTTGGTACAAATCCATCGAAAGGCCGGTGAGGGGGTGAGGGCCGGTGGTGCCGCGAGTATGTCGTACGTGCCCTGGCGGGACCCCTGCGAAGCAACACGTTTACTGCGTTGCGGGTTGCCTCGCCACGGGTTCCACCACATCAGCCAGAGCGTCCGGCACGGCAGCTCCGCACCTTCCGTGTTAACCGAGCCGAGCGTCCGGCGCCAAGACGGGCCCCTCATCCGGTATGAGGGGAGCGCCCCCGTCAGCGCACCGGGAGCGTCCCGGCCGGCACGGCGGGTGGCATCGCCACCAGTGGACCGACACCCGGAGTCCTCGCGAGAGGGTCACTCCCCCACCAACTCCGTGTGCGTCATCACGGTCTAGGACTCCATCCCTCGCCGGAGTCCTGGGCCGCCGCACACGGGGCAGGAAGCGCGTCCTGGCGGGTCCCCCACGCCCGCCAGGGCGCGCGTCCTCTTTTCCGACTTCACTGAACTTCCGGGCTTCCCTGAACTTTCGGGCTTCCCTGAACTTCCGGGCTTCACTGAACTTTCGGGTCAGGGTTCGCTGCCGGCGGCCCGCCCGGGCGAGGCCGGGCGCACATCACCTCTTGACGCGACGGGGTGGGCCGCCTAGCTTACCAAGCAAGCGCTTGGTAATAGGAGGCGGCCATGGTCTACACGCGTGAGGCACTCACCCAGGAGAGGCGGCTCGCCTCCCTGCTGTGCAGGCCACGCCCGCCCGCGAGCGACCCCGTGGACCCCGAGAGGTTCCGCTCGGTCCTCGGCCGCTTCGCCACCGGCGTCGTGGCCCTCACCGCGCGCGGCGGCGGCGAAGGCCCCTGCGGCCTCGCGGCCAACTCGTTCACCTCGGTCTCGCTCGACCCCCCGCTCGTGGCGTTCTGCGTGGCGTACAGCAGCACGAGCTGGCCCCGGTTACGGGCGGCCAAGGTGATCACCGTGAACATGCTGGCCGAACACCAGCGGGCCGTCTGTGTCCAGATGGCCACCCGCGGCGGAGACAAGTTCGCGGGCCTGACCTGGAGGGATTCGCCTGCCGGAAACCCGGTGCTCGATGGCGCGCTGGCCTGGATCGACTGCCGGGTCGAGGCCGAACATCCCGCAGGTGACCACGTCATCGTGGTGGCCCGTGTGCTGCAGCTCGACACCCACGCCGACGGCGGCCCGCTGGTGTTCTACAACCGCTCCTATGGCAGCTTCGACCCTATATCTTGACACTCAAGATATAGTTGAGGGCATGGCTATCACCGAGCCCATGTTCCTCGCGCTCACGGCGCTGGCGGGCGAGCCGCAGCACGGCTACGGCATCGTCCAGGAGGTCGAGCGCATCTCCGGCGGACGCGTCCAGCTCAAGATCGGAAGCCTGTACGGGGTGCTCGACCGGCTGGCGGCGCAGGGCCTGGTCGCGCTCGACCGGGAGGAGATCCGGCAGGGCCGGCTGCGGCGCTACTACCGGCTGACCGACGAAGGCGCCGCCGCGCTCCAGGACGAGGCCGCCCGCCTGGCAGCCAACGCCGAG
>NZ_JAPNNL010000168.1 GCF_027620315.1 Nonomuraea corallina
AGGTCAGGACCTCCACGGTGCCGCGCTCGCCGTCGACGCGGACGCGGTCGCCGTCGCGCAGCCGCATGGTGGCGTTGCCCGTGCCCACCACCGCCGGGATGCCCAGCTCGCGGGCCACGATCGAGGCGTGCGACAGCGGCGCGCCCATGTCGGTCACCACGGCGGCCGCCCGGGGGAACAGCGGGGTCCAGCCCACGTTGGTCAGCGTCGTCACCAGGATCTCCCCCGGCTGGAGCCGGTCGCCCTCCTCCGGCCCGCCGATCAGCCGGGCGACGCCCTCCACCACCCCGGGGGCGCCGGGGAAGCCGGTGACGGTGTCCTGGGGCGGCACGCCGCCGCGCGCGTCGTACAGGTCGGCGCGGCGGCCGGGGTCGGCCGCCCAGCGCACCGGGTCGAAGCGGCCGACGATCAGCGCCGGGTAGGCGGGCAGCGCGGCGTAGCGCTCGTAGGTGGCGCGCCGGACGGGCACCTCGGCCAGCGGCGCGGTGTCGCCGCGCAGCACCGCGGCGATCTCCTCACGGTCCAGGAAGAACAGCGCGTCGCCGTGCCCGGTCAGCTCCCCCGCCCGCAGCACGTACGCGCGCAGCACCCAGAAGGCGCGCATCACCTCCGAGCGGGCGGTCTCGCGGTCGCGCACCATCGCGTTCCAGCGCCGGACCCGGTCCCGCATCCCGGCGACCTTGCGCGGATACCGCCGGGCGAACCGGTCCCAGGCCGCGTCGGCCGCCGCGCGCTGGCGCTCCAGCAGCGTCTCGGTGTCCTGGCGCAGGTCGCCCAGCGCGGCCAGCTGGGCGTCGAGCCAGGCCGGGTCCTCGCCGGGCCGCGGCATCGAGATCTCGAACTCGTGCGGGCCCCGGTGCCCGTAACGGCGGGCGAACTCCTCGCGGGTGATCTCCCCCCTGGCCACCTTGCCGAGCCCGGTGAGCAGGCCGAGACTGGCCAGCTCGCCGTCGGCGTTCACGCCGGTGAGCATGGCCTCGGCGTCCGTCTCGCCCGCGAGCTTGCGCAGCCGGTCACGGGTGAGCACCAGCGCCGCGCCGCCCTGCCGCCCCGCGGCCTCCAGCATCCGGGAGGCGGTGACCAGGTACGGCGTGATCTCCCGTTCCTCCAGCGCGGCCAGTTCGGCGGCCGAGCCGGCGGCGGCGATCCGGGCGCGCAGGTCGGCGGCGCGCTCCGGGGAGGCGGCCAGGAACGCGCGCATCCCCCGCAGGTTGCGGCGCACCCGCACCCGCAGCTTCACCGTCATCGGCAGGACCCGCCTGAGCAGCTCCCAGCGGGACGCCCGTACCAGCGGCACGTCCAGCCCGGCCGGCAGCTTGCCGAACACCTGCTCCAGCGCGCTCACCGCGGACCTGAGTCCGAAGGCCCGCGCCACGGAGTGCGCGATGCTGAGGTTCATGTAGAACCGGCCGCCGATGTTGCCCACCAGGTCGGAGCCGGGCAGCGTGGAGGCGTGCATGGCCTCGCCGATGAACAGCCGCACGAACGACCAGGTGGCGGGCGTCATCACGTCGGGGATCGCCTCGCCCAGGTTGCCCGCGGTCCACAGGTGGTCGCCCTTGAGCGAGTCGTTCCACTCCTCGTGCCGCTCGCCCAGCGCGGTGATCGGGCGCGCCTGGAGGATGGCGAACGCGCCGTCGCGCCGGGCCCACTCGATGTCCATCGGGGTCCCGTACAGCTCCTCGACGCGCGCGCCGAGCGCGGCGAGCTCGACCGCCTCCCGCTCGTCCAGCACGGGCGCGCGCCGCAGCTCGTCGGGGACCGGCCGCTCTCGGGTGCCGCCGTCGGTGCGGACGGTCATGACGGCCTTGTCCCCGGTACGGGAGCGCGTGACCCGCCCGCGCGACACCACGACCGTGTCGGGGGTGACGTGGCCGCCGACGACGGACTCGCCGAGGCCCCAGGCGGCGTTGATCACGGCCTCGTCGCGGGCGCCGGTGACCGGGTCCGCGGTGAACAGGACGCCCGCCGCGTCGGCGTCCACCAGTTCCTGCACGACCACGGCGAGCGCCACGTCGGCGTGCGGCACGGCGTGGCGGTCGCGGTAGGCGATGGCGCGGGCGTTCCAGAGCGAGGCCCAGCAGCGCCTGACCGCGTCGAGGAGCGTGTCGCCCCGGACGTTCAGGTACGTGTCCTGCTGGCCGGCGAAGGACAGGTCCGGCAGGTCCTCGGCGGTGGCCGACGAGCGCACCGCCACCGGCACCCCGTCGCCCAGGTCGGCGTAGGCGGCCAGGACGGCGGCGGCCAGGTCGTCCGGCAGGTCGCGCCCGGCGAACAGCCCGGCGACGCGCGCGGCGTCCCCGTCGGCGGCGGCCTGGAGGATCTCGTCCCGGAACGCGCCGGTGAACGCCCGGTAGGCGTCGGTGGTGACGACGAAGCCGGCGGGCACCGGCAGCCCCGCCGTCGCCAGCCGCGCCAGGGAAGCGCCCTTGCCGCCCGCCGTGGCGAGGTCTCCGGCGGCGTCGAGCGGGAGTACGGCCTTCATCGCGTCTCCTAGGTACGGGGGAGGACGGTCGGGGGAGAGACATCAGAGGGCGCGCCCGTCGGGGCCCAGGGAGCCGGCCAGCCGGCGGCAGGCGATCTCCTCCAGGTCGGCGAGGAAGGCCCGGGTGACCTCGGCGACCTCGGGACCCGGCGGCGCGCCGGTGCCGAGAACCCTGCCGGCCGCGTCGGCGATCAGTTCGGTGACGCGGCCGTCCGGCAGCCGCTGATCCTCCGGCCGCATGGCCTGCGGGACGAGGAACCCGTAGAGCAGTGCCATGACGAGGGCGGGCCGTTCCTCGGCGCCGAGGTCGGCGCGGACCGCGCCGAGGCCGGCCAGCTCGTCGAGGTAGCGGCGGAAGACGGTGGCGAACTCGGTGGGGCCCTCGGCCTCGAACTTCTGCCGGGTGAGCCTGCCGAGCACCTGCGAGTCGCCGACCATGGCCGCCCAGGTGAGCGGCTGGTCCTGCAGCGCGGCGGCCAGCGCGCCGACCAGGTCGGGGAGCGTGCGCGGCCCGGCCTCGCGCACCTGGCGCACCATGCGGACCCGGTCGCGGCGGAGCAGCGCGCCGAAGAGCGCGTCCCGGGTCCGCCAATGCAGGTAGATGGTGCCCTTGGCGACGTCCGCCGCGCGGGCCACGTCCTCGATCGTCGTCTTGTCGTAGCCCCAGCGCAGGATCAGCTCGGCGGCGGCGTCGAGGATGCGGTGCGCCCGCTCCAGGTGGCGGGCCGGGTCCTGCGGCGGCCGTCCTGGTCTGGCCATCGTCTGCTCACCCCAAAATATTCTGACCGGATCAGCTTATATGGTCATTTAATCAGGCCGCCAGTTGTCGGCGAGGTGACCCCTCCGTCCCGGCGGGGCCGTACGGTAGTGCTCATGGGCAGAGCGTTCTGGATCGATCAGCAGTTCGACAGGGACCGTGACGGGCGCTATGCCGTGCACGTGCGCAAGAACCTCGACGCGTTCGACTGGGGCGACATCGCGCCGGTGCGGTTCGCGTGCGCGGCCTGGGAGCTGGCGACGCCGCCGTCGCTCTCCCCCGGCTACGTGCGCTGGGACCGCCGGGTGCTGGAGGCGACCTGCGTGCGCAACACCTGGGACGGCTCGCTCACCGCGCGCGTCCGGCTCGTCTCGCCGCTGCCGGCCCAGCTGACCAGCTCGCGCGCCTGGTGGCGCGACCGCGGCTGGCTCGGCTGGCAGGAGATGTTCGGCCAGTACGTCGAGCCGTCGCAGCAGGACCTGGCCCGCCACCCGTTCCTGCGCGCCGGTCTGCTGGTGGAGGCGCCGGTGCCGCTCGACGACCTGCCGCCGGAGCCCGAGGGCCCGCACGACGAGGTGGAGCAGAGCGCCGTGCGGGCCGTCACGGTGCTGACCCGCGAGCTGAACGCGTTGCTCGCCCCCGTCCTGGAGCAACTCGGCCCCTGAGCATGCCCGAGGGTCGCCGGGGTATCAGGGGCCCATGAGACTCCTCGTGGGAGCGTTGCTCGCGGCGCTCGCCGCGGGCTGCGCGGGCTGCGCGGCCGACACGGCAGGGCCGGCGCGGGCCGCGGAGCGCTTCCACGCCGCGCTCGCCTCCGGACGGTTCGAGTCCGCCTGCGGGCTGCTCGCCCCCAAGACCGCCGAGAAGCTCCCCGCCCCCGGCCGGACCTGCGCGGACGCGCTGCGCGAGCAGCGGCTCGGGCCCGGAGGCCGGCCCACCGAGGTGAGCGTCTGGGACGACGAGGCGCAGGTCCGCCTGGAGGGCGACACCCTGTTCCTGCACCACTTCGGCGACGGCTGGCGGGTCGTGGCCGCGGGCTGCGCGCCGGTCCGCGACCTGCCGTACGAGTGCGGGGTGGAGAACTGATGAAGGTGATGTTCGCGCTGACGCTCCTGGTCATCGTGTCCGGGCTGGCCTTCGTCTACGCGATCGGCTGGTCCCACCTGTGAGGCGGATCAAGGACAACGCGCTGTCCATCGCCTTCCTCGTGCTGTTCCTGGCCTGCCTGGCGGGGCAGGCCGTGGCCGGGAGGCTGGACTACAACGAGCGCCAGCTGGTGAACGGCGGCGAGCCGGTCTCCCTGCTGCAGTACGCGTTCTCCTCCGACTACGCGGTGGACGTGGCGGAGAACTGGCAGTCGGAGTACCTCCAGTTCTTCCTGTTCATCATGGTCACCGTCTGGCTGGTGCAGCGGGGCTCTCCGGAGTCGAAGGAGCCCGGCAAGGAGGGAGCCGAGTCCGACCAGGAGCAGCTGGTCGGCGCGCACGCCCGGCCCGGCTCGCCCGCCTGGGCCAGGGCGAAAGGGCTGCGCCTGCGGCTCTACAGCAACTCGCTGGGCCTGACCATGGGCGTGATCTTCCTGCTGTCGTGGGGGGCGCAGTCGGTGGCCGGGCAGGCGGCGTACAACGCCGAGCGGCTCGCCGACCTGCGCGACCCGGTCGGCTGGGGATCGTACGTGACCTCCCCCGACTTCTGGAACCGCAGCCTGCAGAACTGGCAGTCGGAGCTGCTCGCCGTCCTGTCGATGGTGGTGCTCTCGATCTACCTGCGTCAGCGCGGCTCGCCCGAGTCCAAGCCGGTCGGCGCGCCCCACTCGGCCACCGGGGTCGAGGGCTGACCGGTCACCACGGCCACGACGCGGGCGCCCTCGGGGAAGGCGCCGCGGCGGGCCAGGCCGATGACGCCGAACAGCATCTTGGCCACGTACACCCGCTCCACCCCGTGCTCGGCGGCGAACGCGTCCAGCTCCGGCGTGGTGCGGGCGTAGCCGCCGAAGTGGTGGTCGAGATCGATCGACCAGTTGTCCAGCACCCGCCCGTACGCCTCGCGCTGCAGCCTGGCGACCTCCCCCGCGAGGAACCCGGCCCCCTTGAGCACCGCGAACCCGAGCGCCCGCTTGCCCGGCGGCAGCCCGGCCGAGATGCCCGCGAGCGTGCCGCCGGTGCCCACCGGACAGCAGACGACGTCGTACGGGACCGGAATGTCGGCGGGCAGCTCGGCGCAGCCCCGGACGGCGGCGGCGTTGCTGCCGCCCTCGGGCAGGATCTCCACCTCACCCCAGCGCTCGCGGAGCCGCGCCGTCACCTCGGGCGTGTGCTTACGCCGGTACGAGGCGCGATCGAGATAGTCGAGCCGCATCCCGCAGGCGGCGGCGTAGGCCAGCGACGGGTTCAGCGGGAGCCGCTCCTCGCCCCGGATGACGCCGATGGTCTCGAACCCGTGGCGGCGCCCGGCGGCGGCCACGGCCCTGATGTGGTTGGAGTAGGCGCCGCCGAAGGTGAGCACGCGCGGGTGGCCGAGGTTGTGGCGGAGCTTGCGCGCCTTGTTGTCGTCGTGCATGAGGAAGACCCGCACCGAACCGAGCGCGGGATGCCTGAGCTCCTCCACGCTCCTCCTGGTGCCGATCGAACCGTCCGTGCCGCTAGTCTACGGTCGGGGTCCTGTTGAAGGGTGTTGGATTATGCGGGTTGTTGAAGCTTTCCGGACCGCTTTCGGGGCGGACCCGGCCACCGTCTGGCGGGCGCCCGGCCGGGTCAACCTGATCGGCGAGCACACCGACTACAACGACGGCTTCGTGCTGCCGTTCGCCGTCCCGTGGGGCGTGACCGCGGCGGTCAGCCCGCGCGACGACCGGACGATCCGCCTGCTGTCGCTCCAGGCGCCCTCGCCCGAGCCGGTGGTCCTCGCGAGCCCCGAGCAGGCCGAGGGCTGGACCCGCTACGTGGTCGGCGTCCTCGCCGTGCTCGGCGACCGGGTGCGCGGCGCCGACATCGCCGTCGACGGGGACGTCCCGCAGGGCGCCGGGCTCAGCTCCAGCGCCGCACTGGAGGTGTCGGTCGCGTGCGCGCTGAACGAGCTGCACGGGCTCGGCCTGAGCCCGATGGAGGTGGCGCTGCTGGGCCGGCGGGCCGAGAACGAGTTCGTCGGCATGCCGTGCGGCATCATGGACCAGGCCGCCTCGGCGCTGTGCCGGGAGGGCCACGCGCTGTTCCTCGACTGCCGCACCCTCGGCTCCCGCAACGTCCCGCTCGACCTGGCCGCCCACGGCCTGCGCGTCCTCATCATCGACACCGGCGTCCACCACGAGCACGCCGGCGGCGGGTACGCCAAGCGGCGGGCCGAGTGCGAGTCGGCGGCGCGCACCCTCGGCGTGCCCGCGCTGCGCGACGTGACCGACCTGGGCGCGGCCCTGGCCAGGCTGCGGGGCGACGAGCGCAGG
Organism: Nonomuraea corallina; assembly: GCF_027620315.1. Taxonomy (GTDB): domain Bacteria; phylum Actinomycetota; class Actinomycetes; order Streptosporangiales; family Streptosporangiaceae; genus Nonomuraea; species Nonomuraea corallina. The sequence goes on from NZ_JAPNNL010000168.1 coordinate 6,682, forward strand.
CGGGTCGAGCACGTGGTGACCGAGAGCCACCGGGTGGAGGCGGTCGTCGGCCTGCTGCGCGCCGACCGGCCTCTCGACATCGGCGCCCTGCTCAACGCCTCCCACCTGTCGCTGCGGGACAAGTACGAGGTCTCGTCGCCGGAGCTGGACGTGGCGGTGGAGGCGGCCGTCCGCGGCGGGGCGCGGGGGGCGCGCATGACCGGCGGCGGCTTCGGCGGCTCGGCCATCGCCCTGGTGGCCGAGGACCGGCTGAACGCGGTCCGCCAGGCCGTGACGTCGGCCTACGCGGAGCGCTCCTGGGAGCCTCCCCGCTTCCTCCCGGCCATTCCGTCCCCCGGCGCCCACCCGCTCACCTGACCTCCCCGGCCCCCGCCTCGGCGAGGCCGGGACCACGGCCGGACGACGCGTTCACAGAGGCCGGGACCACGGCCGGACGCGGCGTTCACAGAGGCGGGAAGCGGGGGTCGCGGCGCTCCACGAAGCTGGCGACGCCCTCGGCGAAGTCCGGCCGGCCGAACGACGCCAGCATCTCCTCCGTCGCCCGCCGGTACGACTCGTCGAGCGTCGCCGTCCAGTCGCCCCAGACCTGACGCTTGATCACCGCCATGGACGCCGGGGAGCTGAACGCGGCCAGCTCCTCCGCGTACGCCCGCGCCTCGTCCAGCAGCCGGTCCCCGGGCACCGCCCGCAGCGCCAGCCCCATCTCGCACGCCTCCCGCCCGCTGAACGTCCGCCCCGACAGCAGCACGTCCATGGCCCGCTGGTGCCCCATGACCCGCGGCAGCACCCACCCCAGCCCGTACTCGGCGACCAGGCCGCGGCGCGAGAAGGCGGTGGTCCACTTGGCGTCCTCGGCGGTGAACACCAGGTCGCACATGAGCGCGTGGACCAGTCCCAGCCCGGCGCAGGCGCCGTTGACCGCAGCGATCACCGGCTTGGCGACAGTGACGGGAAAGGTGTTGGGCCGCGGGTCCGGCTCCCCTTCGTAGGTGCCCTGCTGGATGGCGGCCAGCGCCTCGAAGTCGGCCCCGGCGCAGAAGCCCCGGCCGGCTCCCGTGACCACGACGGCCCGTACCCCCGGATCCTTCTCCGCCTCGGCCAGCAGGTCGAAGTACCGGCGGCCGAGGGCGTCCGTCCAGGCGTTGAGCCGGTCCGGGCGGTTGAAGGTGAGCGTGAGCACGCCCCTGTCGAGCGAGGAGAGAACGAGTTCAGCCATGAGCCAACCGAACCATCTTCTAGATCGGGGTGCAACGCCTCTCAGTGGCGCGCCACGAAGTTGGGCGTGAGCACCGCGTCGTCGTAGTAGCGGTGGAAGACGGGAGTCGCACCGCCGGAGATGGGCGGCACGATCCAGGACCAGTCGGCCGGGCAGGCCCGCCCCGCCTTCTCCTCCTTCCGCAGGTGGGTGAGGAACCGGCGGGACTCGGTGTGGTGGTCGGTCATCGTCACCCCCGCCTTGTCGAACGAGTGGAGCACGGCCACGTTCAGCTCCACCAGCGCGTGGTCGCGCCAGAGGGACCGGTCGGTCGACAGGTCGAGCCCGAGCCGCTCGGCCACCACGGGGAGCTGGTCGTAACGGTCGGTGTCGGCCAGGTTGCGGGCGCCGATCTCGGCCCCCATGTACCAGCCGTTGAACGGGGCGCACGGGTAACAGATGCCGCCGATCTCCAGGCACATGCCGGAGATCGCGGGCACCGCGTGCCAGCGCAGCCCCAGCTCGGCGAACCAGGGGAACTCCGGGTGCTCGATCGGCACCTCCAGCACCACGTCGCCGGGCAGGTTGCAGAGCAGCGGCTCCCCCCGGCCCGGCCGGATCACCAGCGGCAGCACGTCGAACCTGCCCCCTTCGCCCCGCCAGCCCAGCGAACGGACCAGCGCGGTCAACTCGACGTGGCGGGGATCGCCGACCACGGACCCGTCGGGCTGACGGTATCCGGCATAACGGATGAGCTGCTCGTTCAGCACCCGGGGCGCGGGACAGGCGGGCACGTCGGGCGGGAACACCGTGATCACCGGCCTGACCTTGCCGCCGTTGGTGGCCTCCCGCAGGTGTTCCACGCATTCCAGGGCCACCCCCTCGGCACTCGTCGTCCGGCGGCGGTCACGCACCTTCAGCGACTGCCAGTACAGCCGGCCGATGCAACGGTTGCTGTTGCGCCAGGCCACGCGGGCGCCGAACTCCAGCTCCTCGTAGGTGTGCGTGTACGAGCCACGCCGGGCGATCTCCCTGGCCACGTCCCGCAGCCGCGCGGACAGCCCGCCGGCCTTCGGGTGCTCGGCGTGGAAGAGCCTGACGAAGCGCTCGGCCTCGTGGTAGTCGGTGGTGCGCTCGATGACGGTGTTCGGCAGGGGCAGGGCATCGAGGGTTCGTAGCGATCTGATCCAGGTAGGCACGCAGCAACCAGCACTTTTCCGGTCACGGAGCGTCCCGCCGGTTCCGGGCCGGCAGCACGTCCTGGTGGCGGCGCCCTCTCCACACCGCCGTGACGGCTTGTCCGCGGCAGATCCCATACTGTCCGGTCGGGCCCGTTCCTGTCCGGCAAAACCGGAAACTGTGTGATGTTCCCACTACAAGCGGTGAGCCCGCCCGAGCTCAGGCTTCAGGAACGACTCAGGCCCCCTGTCCTCGATCAAGGAAGGGGGCCCGCAGGGTGAAGCTTGTCAGCTCCCGCGATAGGACTCGAACCTATAACCTGCCGGTTAACAGCCGGCTGCTCTGCCGTTGAGCTACGCGGGATCGGATGATCTGCGCTGATCGGAGGGCGGTTTAGGCCGCTCCGTCGGGCGCACGAATAGATTAGCGCACTCCTGGAGTGCGTGTCGCATCGTCAGCGGGGTAGCCGTGGGAGCGGAGGTGCAACATGCGGTATCGAATGCCATTCGTCATGGGGCTGGCTGTTGGGTACGTGCTCGGCAGCCGAGCAGGACGTGAACGGTACGAGCAGATCAAGCGGACGGCCCAGCGAGTGGCCGACAACCCCAGGGTCCAGGAGGCTGCGGGGGTGATGGGGGCCAAGGCGTCGAAGGTCGGCGAGATGGCCCGGTCGAAGATGAGCGGGCCATTGCAGGAGAAGATGCCGTTCGGCAAGAAGGACCGGACCGGGACGGATGCCGACCAGGGCACCGGCTGGCCGGATGAGAAGGTCGGCGGGACGACCGCGTCCGACCGTACGGGCATCCCGTACTGACGGAGGCACACCGGGGCTTCCGATGATGGCGCCCTGGCTCGCGGACCGGGGTGGATCGACTGATGCGGGACCGGCGGATCGCCGTCAAGGCGGTCCGCCGTCCCCTGTCAGACGCCCATGCTGCGGCGCATGCCTTCGAGCGCCTGCTCGGCCTGGGCGCGCAGGCCCGGGTCCTCGGGGTCGAGGCCCTCGTCGAACACGAGGTTCCAGCCGATGACCTCGCCGCCCGGCCTGCGCCTGGCGACCAGGCGGACGCCGCCGCGGCCGGGCAGTTGCACGTGCTTGTTGACCACGATCGTGGCGTTGACGCGCTCGCGCAGGGTCTCGGGCAGCAGCCGGGGTTCGGGCGCCCGCACCTCGTGGCGGTCTCCGCCGGTGGTGACCAGCCGCAGTCCGTGCTCGTCCCACGACGCCTTGTCGATGGTCTCGTACGGGACTCTCGTGCCGTCGGGGAGGAACAGGGCCAGCGTGGTGGCCACCAGGTGACCGTCGTCCGAAGAGGTGAAGGCGAGCACCCGCTCCCCCGGCTCGGTGGTCAAGGCGTCGCGGACATCGGCGGGCAGGCGGCGGAAGACGTTCACCTCTCCACCGTATCCGCGCGTGTCGGCGGGCGGATCAGGGGGCGGATCAGGGGCGGATCAGGCGTTCGTCTCTCCCGCGTCCGCGAGCAGGTCGAGGGTGAGAGCCGCGCTCCAGGAGAAGTCGCGGCAGCCGCGCCCGCTGCCGTCGAACGGGTCGAAGCACTCGCGGAACCCGGCCTGCCTGACGAGGCGGAGGGTGCCGTTGGTGAGCTGGTGGCCGAGCGAGTCGAGGCCGTGCACGGCGGCGGCGTGGCGCAGCAGCCAGTTGGTGTTCACCCAGGACGGGCCGCGCCAGTAGCGGGTGCGGTCGAACTGGACGGCGCGGATCTCGCAGCTCGGCACCGGGTAGCCGGTGGCGCCCATGAACCGGGCCGACTCCAGCACCTCGACGGCCGTGGCCACGTGCTGGGCGGGCAGCCCGGGGTCGAGCAGCGGCCCGAACCCGCCGACGGTGCAGATCCGGACGAGCCGGTCGCCGCGCAGGTCGCGGGCGTAGAAGCAGCCGTCCCAGAGCCGGTCGAGCAGGGCGTGCCTGATGCGCTCGGCCTGTTCGGCGTGTGGCGCCGGGTCGGCTCCGGCGACGGGGGCCAGGTCGGCCAGCGCCTGGCAGGAGGCGAGCCAGATCCCGTTGAACAGCGGGTCCTCGATGGCGAACGGGTGCTCGTCCCTCAGGTACTCGGGGCGGTAGCCGGCGTTGCGGTAGCGCAGGGCCAGCCACACGTAGCGGTCATGGTCGCTGTCGGGGTGCCGTTCGTCGAGGTCGACGTTGCGGTAGCCGTAGCGGATCTCGGGCAGCGCGGCGAGCGCGTCGTCCCAGGCCGGACTGTCGTCCATGCCCGACTCCCACGGGTGCACGATGGCCGCCAGCCCCACGCCGCCGAGGTCGCGGGCCCCGGCGAGGTAGGCGTGCTGGGCGGCCAGGGCCGGGAAGGCCCTCCTGACGAAGGCCGCGTCGCCGGTGTGCCGGTAGAGCCACCACAGTGCCAGCCCGTGCAGCGGCGGGGCGGTCAGTCCCGAGGTGAGCACCCGCGGCGCGGCCGGATGGTCCTGTGAGCGCCACACGGCCGGTCCGGGGAAGTACGCCTCGGGCGTGTGGAAGACGATGTGCGGGAGCATCCCGGTCTCCCACTGTCCTTCCAGCAGGCTGAGCAGCTCGGCGCGGGCCCGGTCGGGGCGGTGCCTGGCCAGGCCGATGGTGACGAACGCGGAGTCCCAGCTCCATTGGTGCGGGTAGAGGCCGGGCGCGGGCACGGTGGCACTTCCCGTCCAGTTCGCGTCGAGCACGGACAGTGCTTCGTGCCCGAGCGCGGCGTCGTCGACCGCGGGCCGCGCCTCCATCCACCCACTATGCGCCGGTTGACCCGTGGGCGCTATGTTCTGCCGCCCCGCTTCGCCAGCACCATGACACCGAACGCCACGGCGCCGATGATGAGACCCCATTTGACCAGGTCGAAGAGGAAACCGACGAGCGGCCCGAGCAGGATGAATGCGGCAATTACGGCTGCGATCGCCAAAAAGATGCGTCCCATGTCCTCGACCGTACGAGATCCTTTAAGCGGATTGCAGGCGTGGCAGGGTTCAATCAGGGACAAGTCAGGGTCCCCCTACCGCACGGGAGCGTGATGAGCCAGGGACCACCCATGAGCAGGGAAGGCGCCGATCACGCGTTGCGTGCCCGGGTCGCCGAGCGCGACCGCATCTCGGGCGATCTGCTCGATCTGGAGTCGCACACGACTTACCAGGTGCTCAAGGGCGCCTCCTTACGCGACGCGACCCTGCGGCGCTGGGACGACGCGCAGGGCGCGCTGGCCACGCTCTGGTCCTTGTACGACGCGTACCGGGGGGTGCTGCGCGACGCGGAGACGATCAGGGCCGAGCGGTCCCGGCTCGGCGGCGAGCAGCTGGAGGCGCTGACCGCGCTGCTGTCGGGCCCGTCAGTGCTGCTGAAGGCGGCCACCAGGCCGGTCGAACAGCGCTCGCTGCTGCCCCCGGTGGAGGAGCGGCTCACGCTCGACGAGACGGTCCTGCGCATGGACGCCGCCTTCCAGTACGCCACCGACGCGCTGACCGAGATCGACGCCGTCTGGTCGGCGCTGCTTCCCCGGGTCGACTCGGCCGACGCCGCGCTGGCCGGCGCGCGCGAGCTGAGCGGCCGGCTGGGCGAGCCCGTCGACCTGACCCGCCAGGACGCCGAGCTGGCCCGGCTGCGGGAGGCCGTGCTGGCCGACCCGCTCGGCGCCGGCCACGTCAAGCAGGAACTGGACGCCCTGGTCCGCGGGCTGGAGCGGGTCCGCGCCGACCTGGAGCAGGCGCTGGCGGTCAAGGACGAGTACGGCGCGCGCAGGGAGAACCTGCAGGCCGCGCTCGACCGCGTACGGGCGGCGGAGAGCGAGGCGCGGCTGGCGCACGGCGCCGTCGTCGTCAAGATCGCACTGCCGCCGCAGGCGCAGCCCAGGAGCGTCATTCCGGAGCTGGAGGCGGAGCTGGCGGCGCTGGACGTCTCGGCCGGTTCCTGGCTGGAGCGGAGCCGGCGGCTGGCGGCGCTGGAACGGCGGGCCGAGGAGTCCGCGGCCAGGGCGACGGCGGCGGCCCGGGCGCTGCACGGGCTGCTGGGCAGGCGCGGGGAGTTACGCGGCCTGCTCGGGGCCTGCCAGGCCAAGGCGGCCCGCACCGGCCTGGTCGAGGACCCGGACGTGATGCGGCTGTACGAGCAGGCCCGGCTGCTGCTGTGGAGCGCGCCGTGCGACCTGACGAAGGCGGCCGCGGCCGTCGACCACTACAAGCGGGCGATCCACGGAGGTGGACGATGACGTCGTGCGCGCAGCCGGGCTGCACGGGCACGATCGACGAGGGGTACTGCGACCTGTGCGGCAACGCCGCCGCCCAGCCGGCCCCGGCGGCTGCCCCGGCGGGCGGGCCGGCGGGCGGATCGGCGGGCGGATCGGCGGGCGGATCGGCGGGGGTGTGGACCGGGCGTTCCGGCATGACGCAGCCCTCCTCAGCCACCCGGCCAGTCCGCTCGACGGGCCGCTCCGGCAGGACGGGGCCCGCGAGCAGCGGCCGGTCGCGGGCCGGGGTGCTGGCGGAGCTCGCCGACCTGCCGTCCGTGCCGTACCGCGACCCGACGAGCGCGGTGCTGGCCGACCCGCAGGTGCAGGAGGAGAAGCGGTTCTGCGCCAAGCTCGACTGCGGCAAGCCGGTCGGCCGGTCGGCGCAGGGGCGGCCGGGCCGTACCGAGGGCTTCTGCCCGCACTGCCGCACCCCCTACTCCTTCACCCCCAAGCTGGCCAAGGGCGACCTGGTGGGCGGCCAGTACCGGGTCCTCGGGTGTCTGGCGCACGGCGGTCTCGGCTGGATCTACTTGGCCTCCGACGAGAACCTGGACGGCCGCTGGATGGTGCTCAAGGGCCTGCTCAACACCGCCGACGCCGAGGCGCTCGCGGCGGCGGAGGCCGAGCGGCGCTTCCTGACGATGGTCGACCACCCGAACATCGTGAAGATCTTCAACTTCCAGCGCTCCGGCGGCCTCGGCTACATCGTCATGGAGTACGTCGGCGGCCAGTCGCTGCACGAGCTGCGCCGCCAGGGCCCGCTGCCGCTGCGCGAGACGCTCATGTACGGGCGGGAGATCCTGCGCGCGCTGGCCTACCTGCACGAGAACGGACTGGTCTACTGCGACCTCAAGCCGGCCAACGTGATCCGGGTCGGCAGGCGGCTCAAGCTCATCGACCTGGGCGCCGTGCAGCGCATCGGCTCACCGCCGGGCTCCTCCTGGGTGACGACCGGCTACCACGCGCCGGAGCTGGACACGCAGCCGTCGTCCGTCGCCTCCGACCTCTACACCGTGGCCAGGACGCTGGCCGTGCTCGCCGTTCCCGGCTTCAGCCCCACTCGGGGCGGCGTGGCCGAGCCGCTGCCGGCCGACTGCGGCCATGAGCCGTTCACCCGGCTGCTGCGCCGCGCCACCGACCCGGACCCGGCCGCCAGGTTCGCTTCGGCGCAGGAGATGGAGGAGCAGCTCGTCGGCGTGCTGCGCGAGGTCTGCGCGCTGGAGGACGGCGTGCCGTACCCGGCGCCGTCCGCGCTGTTCGGGCCCGCGCGGGACGCGGCGGGCACGGCGCTGGCCGAGGACCCCCAGCGGGTGCTCGGCGCGCTGGACCCGATGGCGGCGGTGAACTCGCTGCCCGTGCCGCTGGCCGACCCCGCCGACCCCGCGGCCGGGGCGCTGGCCGGGCTGGCCGGCAGCCACCCGCACGAGCTGGCCGCCCAGGTGCGGGCGATGCCGGAGACGCCGGAGACACGGCTGACGCTGGCCAGGTTGCTGGCCGAGGACGGCCACGCGGACGCCCGGCGCGTGCTCGACGAGCTGGACCAGGCGCTGCCCGGCGACTGGCGCGTCACCTGGTACCGCGGCGTGGCGGGGCTCGCCACCGGTGACCTCCGCACGGCGGTGGAATCGTTCGACCGGTGCGTGTCGGCGCTGCCGGGCGAGCGGGCGCCCAAGCTCGCGCTCGGGTTCGCGCTGGAGCTGGCCGGCCGCGATCCCGTTCCCTGGTACGAGAGCGTGTGGCGGACCGACCACGCCTACGTCAGCGCCGCTTTCGGGCTGGCCAGGGCGGGATGGACGGGAGTGCTCGACGAGGTGCCCGCCTCCTCCAGTCACCGGGTCGCCGCCCAGCTCGCGCTGGTCGCCGCCGCCGCCCGCACGGACGGGGGGCGGCTGGACCCGGCCGAGCTGACCGCCGCCGGGGAGCGCCTCGGCAGGCTGGCCGACCTCGACCCGCGCCGTCACAAGCAGCTGACGGCCGAGCTCCTGCGGGCCGCGCTCACCTGGCTGGGCGGCAACCAGGCGCGGCCGGAGGCGAAGGTGGCGGACACCCCTCTCACCGAGCGGGGCGTGCGCGGGCGGCTGGAGTCGCTCTACCGCGAGCTGGCGGGCGCGGCGCGCACCCGGCGGGAGCGGCACGAGCTGGTCGACCTGGCCAACTCCGTACGGCCCAGGACGTGGCTGTGACGTGCCCGCTGTGCGAGTCGCCCGTGGCCCCGGGCGACTCCTTCTGCGAGTCCTGCGGCCACCCGCTCACCTCCCCCGCCTGCGAGTCCTGCGGGGCCGCCGCCGTGGACGCGGAGGGCTACTGCGAACGGTGCGGCGTGCGCCAGACCACCGACAGGGACCACGCGGAGACGGTGCTCGACAACGGCGCCGCGGCCGTGACGGACCGCGGCCTGCGCCGGGCCCGCAACGAGGACGCGGTCGCGCTGCTGCCCCTGCGCAGCGCGCCGCTGCCGCGAGCCGCCGCCTCGACCCAGCCGATGCCGGTGCTCCCGCAAGACGCGCCGCCGTCGCCGGCGGACCCCGGGGTGGAGGGGCCGACGGTTCCGGCCGGGGCTGCTCCGGCGGGCGCGGGGTCCGGCGCGGCGGTC
>NZ_JAPNNL010000169.1 GCF_027620315.1 Nonomuraea corallina
CCCAGCCGCTAGGAGTCGAAGCCCAGCCCCATCCGGTCCAGCGTGCGCAGCCACAGGTTGCGCCTGCCCTGCTGCTCGTCCGCCTTGGCGATCGACCAGCGGGTGAACTGGATGACGCCCGAACGGACCGGCTCGGGCGGGAACGGCATCGGCTTCTCCCGTACCATGCGCAGCTCGGTGCGCTCGGTGCGCTCGCCCGCCAGCAGGTCGAGCATGACGTTCGCGCCGAAGCGCGTGGCGCCGACGCCCATGCCGGTGTAGCCGACCGCGTAGGCCAGACGCCCGCCGTGCGCCTGCCCGTAGAAGGCGCTGAACCTGCTGCAGGTGTCGATCACGCCGCCCCACCGATGGCTGAAGCGCACGTCGGAGAGCTGCGGAAAGGTGTCGTAGAAGTGCTGGGCCAGCTTGACGAAGGTCTCGTCGCGCTGCTCGTACTCCGGCTTGACCAGGCCGCCGTTGTAGTACACGGCGTCGTAGCCGCCCCACAGGATGCGGTTGTCGTCGGTGAGCCGGTAGTAGTGGAACTGGTTGGCCGCGTCGCCCACGCCCTGCCGGTTGCGCCACCCGATCTCGCCGAGCTGGGCGTCGCTGAGCGGCTCGGTCATCAGCGCGTAGTCGTACACGGGCACCACGAAGTGCTTGAGCCGGCGCAGCAGCGGCGGGAACACGCCGGTGCCGAGCGCGACCCTGCGGCCGGTGACCGACCCGTGCGGGGTGCGCAGGGTGATCGTCGTGCCGTCGTCGTCCAGCGAACGGACCGGGCTGCGCTCGTGCACCCGCACCCCGAGCCGTACGCACGCCTCGCGCAGGCCCCACGCCAGCCGGGCCGGGTCGAGCATGGCGCAGCCGCTGCGGTTCCACAGCCCGCCCAGGTAGGTGGGCGAGTCGATCTCGGCGCGAAGCCGTTCCCGATCCAGGGGCACGTAGTCCAGGCCGAGTTCCTCGATCAGGTCGAGGTGCTCGTAGAGGGCGTCGAGCTGCCACTGCTCGGTGGCGACGTTCAGCTCGCCGGTGCGCTCGAAGGAGCAGTCGATGTCGTGGCGCCGGAGTGTCGCCTCGATCTCGTCGAGGTTCTCCACCCCCATGCGCTCCAGCCGGTCGAGCTCGTCCGGCCAGCGCTCCAGGCCGTTGGCCAGGCCGTGCGTGAGGGTCGCCATGCAGAACCCGCCGTTGCGGCCGGAGGCCGCCCAGCCGATCCGGCGTCCCTCCAGCAGCACCACGTCCTGCGAGGGGTCGCGTTCCTTGGCCATCAGGGCCGTCCACAGGCCCGAGAAACCGCCGCCGACGACGACCAGGTCGGCGGTGGTGTGTCCGAAGAGCCGCGGTCGCGGCTCAGGTCTGGCCGGGCTGTCCAGCCAGTACGGCTTGCGCTCCGCGTCAGCCAGCGCCTTCAGCGGATCCACAAATCCCACTTCCCTTACGGTGTACTTGAAGAGTTGAAAATTGCGGGACCAATAGGGTGATCACGCGCGGGTTCCCCCCGCCGGAATCCGATCTCGCCTCCCTGTTCTTTGCCGGTGTCCTTCTTGGCAGTGCCGAAGACCCCCGCGGTCAGCGGGGGGTCACGGACGGGTTCAGGTGCGGCGCCTGGCCGCCACCGCGTTGATGATCGCGATCAGCACGCCGACGCCGAAGATCAGCGTGCCCATGACGTTCACCTGCGGCGGGATCCCGGTCTTCACCGAGCCGATGATCCACAGCGGGAAGGTGAGGGTGGAGCCGTTGACGAAGCTCGTCACCACGTAGTCGTCGATGGACAGCGCGAACGCCAGCATCGCGCCGGCGAGCACGCCCGGCAGGATGGACGGCAGCGTGACCAGGCGGAAGGTGGCCCACGGCCCCGCCCCGAGGTCCTTGGCCGCCTCCTCCAGCGACGGGTCCAGGGTGACCACCCGGGCCCGCACGGTCACGGTCACGAACGCCAGCGAGAACAGCACGTGCGCGATCGTGATCGTGATCCGGTCGCGCGGGACGTTCGCCGAGACGAACAGCGACAGCAGCGAGGCGCCCATGACCAGCTCGGGCGTGGAGATCGCGGCGAACACCAGGAAGTTCGTCGCCCCCTGGCCCCGGAACCGGTGACGGCCCAGGGCCAGCCCCAGCATGGTGCCGATGACCACGGTGATGATCGTGCTGGCCGCCGCGATGACCAGCGAGTTGATCAGGGCCCCGCTCAGGTCGGGGATCGCGAAAAGCTCCCCGTACCACTTGAACGTGAAACCCTGCCAGGTGGCGTTCGACTTGCTCTGCTTGTCGTTGAAGCCGAACACGATCATGACGGCGATGGGCGCGACCAGCCAAAGAATGATCAGCCAGGTGTACGCCTTCAGCAGCCGGTCGCCGAACCGGACCCGTGCTCCCCTCATCGCGCCGCCGCCTCCAGCACGTTGTCGGTGCCGAGCACCCGGGCGTACACGAAGATGCCCACGAGCAGCACCGCCATCAGCGTGAACGACAGCGCCGAGGCCGTCGGATAGTCGTTGTTGACCAGGTATTCGGTCTGGATGATGTTGCCGATCATGGTGTTGCCCGTGCCGCCCAGCACCTGGGCGTTGACCGGGTCGGCCGTGGCCGGCACGAACGTCATCAGCACCCCGGCGAACACGCCCGGCAGCGACAGCGGCAGCACCACCTTGCGGAAGGCGGTGCCACGCGACGCGTACAGGTCCTGCGCGGCCTCCACCAGGCGCGGGTCCACCCGCTCCAGCGACACGTAGATCGGCAGGATCATGAACGGGAGCCAGTTGTACGTCAGGCCCGCGATCACCGCGAACGAGGTGGCCAGCACGTGGAAGTCGGCGGACAGCACCCCCCAGCCCTTCAGCGTGCCGAGCAGGATGCCGTCGTCGGCCAGCAGGAAGCCCCAGGAGATCGTCCGCAGCACGAACGACACGAAGAACGGCAGGAGCAGCAGGAACAGGTAGACCGACTTGCGGTTGCCGCCCTTGAACGCGATCCAGTAAGCGACCGGGTAGCCGATCAGCAGCATGGCCGCCGTCGCCGTCGCGCCGTAGCCCAGCGAGCGGACCAGCTGGGTGCTGTAGGTGCCGAGGGCGTCGCCGTAGTTGGAGAAGCTGAACGTCATGACGAAGCCGTCGATCACGTTCCCGGTCTGCAACGACACCGACGCCATCGCCGCCAGCGGCACCACGAGGAAGATCGCCAGCCACATCCAGCTCGGCAGCGCGAGCAGGTAGGGGGTCAGACGCCTCATGACCTAGGCCTGGGTGACGGACTGGAAGATCGGGTTGAACACCTGCTCCTTGGCCGTGGTGAGCGGCGTGTAGCTGCGGAGCTTGGCGTAGTCGGCCTCGGTGGGGAACATCAGCGGGCTCTCGGCCATGTCGAGCAGCGCCTTCTTGTCCTCGCCGGACGCGCTCTCGGCCTTCTCGCGCAGCAGGTCCTGGACGGCCGGGACGGGCGTGACGAACTGGATGTACTCGTCCAGCTCGGCGGCGATCTCCGGCTTGTAGAGGTAGTCCATGAGCATCATGGCGTCCACCGGGTTGGCCGCGCCCTTGGGGATGAGCATGTTGTCGGTCCAGATCGTGCCGCCCTCCTCGGGCACCACGAACGCGACCGGCTCGCCCGCGAGCTGCCGCTGGAAGACGTCGCCGGACCAGGCCATCGTCAGCCAGACGTCGCCGCGGGACACCGCGTCGATGTAGTCCTGGTTGTAGTACTTGCGCACGATCCCGGCGTCACGCTGGGCCTTGAGCTTCTCCCCGGCCTTCTTCCAGTCGTCCTCGGTCGAGGTCTCCGGGTCGACGCCGAGGGCGATCATGCCGAAGTTGGCGATCTCCTGGGCGTCGGCCATCATGCCGACCCGGCCCTCGTACTTGGCGTCGAACAGGGCGTCGATGCTGGTGATCTTGTCCTTGACGTACTTGGTGTTGTACGCGATGCCGGTGATGCCCGAGGCGAACGGCATCGTGTACTTGTTGCCCGGGTCGTAGGCGCGGTTCTTGTACGCCTCTCCCGCGTTGGCCTGGAAGTTCGGCATCTTCGACTGGTCGAGCATGACCGCGTACCCCAGCGTGAACATGTGCTGGAGCTGGATGCCGTTGGTCATGACCACGATGTCGTAGCCGAGCGGCTGACCGGCGCGGAGCACCGGGTCGGCCTTGCCGAAGAACTCCGTGTTCTCGTTGATGACCTCCTTGTACTCATAGGAGATCCCGGTTTCCTGCTGGAACTTCTTCAGCGGCCCGTGGTCCTCGGGCATGTACTCGGGCCAGTTGGCGAAGATGACTTTGTTGTTCTGCTTCTGCTGGGCCCAGTAGTCGGCGACCGCGTCGGCCTTGGGGGGTTCGGCCTTCTGGCCCTGGACGCCGCAGGCGGACAGGGCCAGACCGGCGGCGGACAGGCCCGCGAGCCGGAAGACGTCGCGGCGGGTACGGGGCTGGGTCATACCCCGCACGAGGGCGGGGGAGTGCAGGTGTTTCATGACGTGCTATCAACTTCCCATCACATAAGAGTGCTGCGCCTGCCAGGACAGCCAGACGGAGTCTCCCCGCTCCGCCGTGACCGTCGCGTCGTGCGCGTTCTGCTCGAACACCGTGATCTCGGCCCCGTCGGCGAGCTTCACGGCGTAGCTGTTGTACGTGCCGAGGTAGACCACCTCGGACACGGTCCCGGGCAGGGCGCTCACGTCGCTCGCGGGCTCCTGCGTGGTGAGGGTGATCTTCTCGGGGCGGACGGTCACCGCCACCTCGCCCTCCCTTCCGGGCACCAGCACCCGCCCGCCGCCGAGCTTCAGCACGCCACCGGTGGCGGTGCCCGACAGGAGGTTGGAGGTGCCGATGAAGCCCGCGACGAAGGTGGTCGCCGGCCGCTCGTAGATCTCGCGCGGCGGGGCGAGCTGCTCGATGAGCCCGTCCTTCATGACGGCGATCCTGTCGCTCATCGTCAGCGCCTCGTTCTGGTCGTGCGTCACGTACACGAACGTGATGCCGACCTCGCGCTGGATGCGCTTGAGCTCCAGCTGCATGGCCTGGCGCAGCTTGAGGTCGAGGGCGCCGAGCGGTTCGTCGAGCAGGAGCGCGCGGGGCCGGTTGACCAGCGCGCGGGCCAGCGCGACGCGCTGCTGCTGGCCGCCCGACATCTCGCGCGGGCGGCGCTTCTCGCGGCCGGTCAGGTCGACGATGGCCAGCATCTCCTCGACCCGCCGCTTGATCTCGTCCTGCGGCGTCTTCTTCTGCTTCAGCCCGAAGGCCACGTTGTCCCACACGCTCATGTGCGGGAACAGCGCGTAGGACTGGAAGACCATGTTCACGTCGCGCTTGTTCGGCGGCACGTCGGTGACGTCCCGGCCGTGCAGCCGGATCACGCCCTTGGACGGCTCCTCGAAGCCGGCGATCATGCGCATGGTGGTGGTCTTGCCGCAGCCGGACGGGCCGAGCAGGGAGAAGAACTCTCCTTCGGCGATGTCAAGCGTGACACCCTTGACCGCCTGGACGACCTCGCCATGCGAGACGTACTCCTTGACGACGCCCTCTAGTTCGATCGCGCTGTCAGTGGGGGTGTCGGGCGGGGTCTGGGGCGGGGTGTGGGGCGGACTCTGCTCGGCCATATCCGGGGGTTCCCTTTGTACTTGCTTATCGCGATATTTCGTACTACTCGCCGATGTAGTGCATGACGTGCTTGACCCTGGTGTAGTCGTGCAGGCCGAACACCGACAGGTCCTTGCCGTACCCGGAGTGCTTGAAGCCGCCGTGCGGCATCTCCGAGACGAATGGGATGTGGGTGTTCACCCAGACCACGCCGAAGTCGAGCTTGTTCGACATCCGCATGGCGCGGCCGTGGTCGGAGGTCCACACCGAGCCGCTGAGGCCGTACCTGACGTCGTTGGCCTTGGCCAGCGCGTCGGCCTCGTCGGTGAAGGTCTGGACGGTGATGACCGGGCCGAACACCTCGTTCTGCACCATCTCGTCGTCCTGCTTGAGCCCGTCGACGACGGTGGGGGCGAAGAAGTAGCCGCGGTCGCCGACCCGCTGCCCGCCGGTGAGCACCTTGGCGTGCGCGGGGACGCGGTCGATGAAGCCCTGGACGCGGGCGAGCTGGTTCTCGTTGTTGAGCGGACCGTACAGCGCGTCCTCGTTGGACAGGTCGCCGGTCACCGTGGCGGCGGCGGCCTCGGCCAGCGCGGCCACGAACTCGTCGTGCACGCTCTCCTGGACCAGCACCCGGCAGGCGGCGGTGCAGTCCTGGCCGGCGTTGTAGAAGCCGGCGACGGCGATGTCCTGGGCGGCCTTGGCCAGGTCCTTCACGTCCTCGAAGACCACGACCGGGGCCTTGCCGCCGAGCTCCAGGTGGACCCGCTTGAGGTCGTCGGCGGCGCTCTTGGCCACGGACATGCCCGCGCCGACCGAGCCGGTGATCGCCACCATCGCGGCGGTCGGGTGGCTCACCACGGTCGCGCCGGTCTCGCGGTCGCCGGTGACGACGTTGAAGACACCGGGCGGCAGGACGCTGCCGACGATCTCGGCGAGCTTGAGCGTGGCGACCGGGGTGGTGTCGGACGGCTTGAGCACCACGGTGTTGCCGGCGGCGAGCGCGGGGGCGATCTTCCAGACGGCCATCATCATCGGGTAGTTCCACGGCGTGACCTGGCCGATCACGCCGATCGGCTCGTGCCGGATGACGCTGGTGTGGTCGGCGAGGAACTCACCGGCCGTGGGGCCCTCGAGCGTGCGGGCCGCGCCGGCGAAGAAGCGGAAGTGGTCGGCCGCGACCGGGGTCTCGTCCTCGGCCATGCGGGCGAGCGGCTTCCCGGTGTTGCGGCACTCCGCCTCGTTGATCTCGTCGGCCCGCGCCTCGATGGCGTCGGCGACCTTGAGCAGCAGGTTGGCCCGCTCGCCGGGGGTGGTGGCGCCCCACGACTCGAACGCGGCGGCCGCGGCCGCGAAGGCGGCGTCCACGTCCTCGGGGCCGGAGATCGGGGCCTGCAGGTAGGCCTCTCCGGTGCAGGGGTCGATGACGTCGGAGAATCGGCCGCTCTTGGCGTCCACGAACTCACCGTTGACGAAGTTCTGCAGACGGACGGTCAAGGGATGACCTCCTGTTGAGATGGCTGCTGAGGTGGTGTTGCCGCAGGTGGTTGAGGGTTGCGGTGACTCTTACAGAGTAACCGCATCTAAACAAGGGATTTCGTGGCGAAGATACCAAATCGCTACGAAATCGCTTGACAGATCGTCCAGAACTGACACCATGTCGCACCAGGACGGCAACCCGGAGGGAACGCCTCCGTAACAAGCCGGCCGGTTGGAGGACCCCTCGACATGACGACGCCGCCGCGCGTACGCCGCAGCAAGGACGCTGCCACCGGATCGGTCGTGCTCGACGAGCTGTCCAAGCAGATCATCGAACAGCTCCAGTCCGACGGGCGTAAACCGTACGCCGCGATCGGCAAGGCCGTCGGCCTGTCGGAGGCGGCCGTCCGCCAGCGGGTCCAGCGGCTGCAGGAGGCCGGCGTCATGCAGATCGTCGCGGTCACCGACCCGCTGACGCTCGGCTTCCCGCGCCAGGCCATGATCGGCGTCACCTGCGAGGGCGACCTGGAGTCCGTCGCCGACGAGCTGGCGGCGATCGAGGAGATCGACTACGTGGTGCTCACCGCCGGCTCCTTCGACCTGATCGTCGAGGTGGTATGCGAGGGCGACCGTCATCTGCTGGAGATCCTCAGCAAGATCAGGGCCATCCCCGCGGTCCGCGGCACCGAGTCCTTCGTGTATCTCAAGCTGCGCAAGCAGACCTACTCATGGGGCACCCGATAGCCGCGCCACCGCCCTGACCGGCGCCCCGTCGGCGCCCGCCAGCCTGATCGGCAGCATCGACACCTCGACGGACCGGCCCGCCGCCTGCGCCTCCAGCAGCCGGCCGAGCCCTTTGAGGTTCTCCGCGATGACGGCGTGCGCCCCGCAGAGCACCCGGTGCGCGGGGAGGTCCCGCGCCGGGGTGGGATCGACGCTCAGCGCGTCGATCCCGACGGTCCGCACGCCCCGCTCGACCAGCAGCCGCGCCGCCTCCTCGGTCAGATGCGGATGACCGAGGTACGCGGGAGCCCCCCAGTGGGCCGACCACCCGGTGGCGACGAGCACGATGCGGCCGAGCTCGCCCCGGAAGAATTCGGGCCCGATGGCCGCGCCCGGTGCGAGCCCCCGGGCGTCGACCGTCACGGCGGGCCCCACGAACCGCTCCAGCGGCAGCTCGTCCAGGTCGGGCAGGGTGTCGTCCAGATGGAACGGCGCGTCCACGTGGGTCCCGGACTGCGAGCCCAGGTGCACGGCCAGGACGTTCACCCCGTCGCGGTCCGCGGTCAGCGCCGGCTCGATCGTCACCCCCGGATCGCCTGGATAGACGGGCATCCCGGTGACGATCGGCACCGACAGGTCGACCAGCTCCATGGCCGTCATCCTCACACGGTGGAGGCGGGCGCGGGGACGGCGGCGGGCACGATCGGCGGCACCGGCGTGTCCGCCGCGCGCACCCAGCGCGGGCCCAGCGGCCCGTAAACCGCGCGCGGCTCGGGGAAGAGCCGCAGCAGGGCCAGGTAGAGCACCGCGGCCGTGACCAGGCCGAGCGGCAGCGACACGTCCACCCCGCCGGCCAGGTCGCCGAGCGGCCCGACGAACTGCCCGGGCAGGTTGACGGTGGTCAGCGCGAGCAGTGCCGAGACCAGCCAGGCGGTCAGGCCGCGCCAGTTCCAGCCGTGGGTGAACCAGTACCGCCCGCCGCGCTGCCGCCGGTTGAACACCTGCAGCGCCTCGGGGTCGTACCAGCCGCGGCGGGTCACGTACCCGAGCATCATGATCACCATCCACGGGGCCGTGCAGGTGATGATGAGGGTGGCGAAAGTGGAGATGCTCTGCGTGAGGTTGAACGTGAAGCGACCGACGAAGACGAACAGGATCGACAGCGAGCCGATGAACACCGTCGCCCGCACCCGCGTGAAGCTCGGGAACACGCTGGAGAAGTCCAGCCCGGTGCCGTACATCGAGGTCGTGCCGGTGGACATGCCGCCGATCAGCGCGATCAGGCAGACGGGCACGAAGTACCAGCCCGGCGCGATGGCCAGCAGGCCGCCGACGTAGTTGGGCGCGGCCGGGTCCATGTAGGCGGCGGCCTTGGTGGCGATGATCGACGCGGTGGCCAGGCCGAAGAAGAACGGCAGGATGGTGGACGCCTGCGCCAGGAACGCCGCCCCCATCACCCGGCCGCGCGGGGTGCCGGCCGGGATGTAGCGCGACCAGTCGCCGAGGAAGGCGCCAAAGGAGACCGGGTTCGACAGCACGATCAGCGCGGCGCCGACGAACGACGGCCAGAACAGCGGGTCGCCGGGCGCCAGCACGCCGGGGTAGGCCGGGTCGAAGTCGCCGGCGAACGCGAACACGCCCAGCACGAACAGCGCCGACGCCGCCACCACGGCGATCTTGTTGACGAACAGCATGAACCGGAAGCCGTACACGCACACCACGAGCACCAGGCCCGCGAAGATCGCGTACGCGACCCCGTAGGTGAAGTCCGACTCCGGCAGCCCGACGAGCCGGTGCGCGCCGCCGACGAGCGCGTCCCCGGAGGACCACACGGAGATGGAGAAGAACGCGATCGCCGTCAGCAGCGACAGGAACGAGCCCACGATCCGGCCGTGCACGCCCAGGTGGGCGGAGGAGGAGACGGCGTTGTTGGTGCCGTTGAGCGGCCCGAACAGCGACAGCGGCGCCAGGATGAGCGCGCCGACCAGCAGGCCGAGCACGGTCGCGGCGAGCCCCTGCCAGAACGACAGGCCGAACAGGATGGGGAAGGCGCCGAGCACGCACGTGGCGAACGTGTTCGCGCCGCCGAAGGAGACCCGGAACAGGTCCAGCGGACGGGCGGTGCGCTCGGCGTCGGGGATGCGGTCGATGCCGCGGGTCTCGATCTCCGTGATGGCGGTGCTCATGGGTTCTCCCGCAGGGCCAGGAGGCTGACAAGGTCGTAGGCGACGTGGGAGGCGGCGACCGAGGTGATCTCGGCGTGGTCGTAGGCGGGGGCCACCTCGACCACGTCCGCGCCGATGAGGTGACACCCGGCCAGGCCGCGCAGGATCTCCAGCAGCTCGCGGCTGGTGAGCCCGCCCGCCTCGGGGGTGCCGGTGCCGGGGGCGTGCGCCGGGTCGAGCACGTCGATGTCGACCGACACGTACAGGGGGCGGTCGCCGATGCGCTGGCGCAGCGCGTCGATCACCTCGTCCAGGCCGCGCCGCAGCACGTCGGCCGCGGTGACGATGCCGAAGCCGAGGCGCCGGTCGTCGTCGAGGTCCTTCTTGCCGTACAGCGGGCCGCGGATGCCGACGTGGCCGAGCGCCTCGGTGTCGAGCAGCCCTTCCTCGACCGCGCGCCGGAAGGGGGTGCCGTGCGTGTACGCGGCGTCGAAGTAGGTGTCCCAGGTGTCCAGGTGGGCGTCGAAGTGCAGCAGCGCGACCGGGCCGTGCCGCCGGGCGGCGGTGCGGAGCAGCGGCAGCGCGATCGTGTGGTCGCCGCCGATGGTGACGAGCCGGGCGTCCATCGCGCCGGCCGCCGCCTCGATGCTCTCGATCGCGTCCTCGATGCGGAACGGGTTGACGGCGATGTCCCCCGCGTCCACGACCTGGACCCGCTCGAACGGGGAGACGTCCAGCCCGGGGTGATAGGGCCGCAGCAGCCGCGACGCCTCGCGGACCGCGGCGGGACCGAACCTGGCGCCGGGGCGGTAGGAGACGCCGCTGTCGAACGGCACGCCCACGACGGCCACGTCCGCGCGCTCGACCTCGTCGATGCGAGGCAGGCGGGCGAAGGTGGCGGGCCCGGCGAAACGGGGGACTCTGGCGGAGTCGACAGGGCCTTTTGTCATGCGCACAGTCAATGTTACGCCCCTGACCTGCGGCAATTGGAATCGTCACGAAGTCCTACAGTGGGTGTTGTGGCTGACCACAAGGTGACGGTGCTCGACCTGGTGCGCTCGCCCGCCCTCCAGTTGCGCCTGCTGGCGGGCAAGGCGGGGCTCGGGCGGTCGGTCTCGTGGGCGCACGTGAGCGAGCTGACCGACCCGACACCGTGGCTGCTCGGCGCCGAGATGATCATGACGACCGGCATCGGCGTGCCCCGCTCCGCCGCCGACCAGCGCGCCTACCTGGAGCGGCTGGACGACGCCGGCGTCTCGGCGCTGGCCCTGTCGGCGCAGCTGCACGTGCCGCCGCTGCACCCGGCGTTCTTCGAGGCGGCGGAGCGGCGCGGCATGCCGGTCCTGGAGGTGCCGCTGGCGGTGCCGTTCATCGCCATCTCGCAGGAGGTGGCCGCGGCGGCGCAGGAGGACGCCCGCCACCGGCTGGGGGCGCAGCTCCAGGTGTTCGGCGCGCTGCGGTGGCTGGCGGCCGAGGACCTCGACACGGCGACCCTGTTCAGACGGCTGGAGCGGCTGTCGGGCTACCAGGTGTTCCTGTGCACGCCGCAGGGGCGGCCGCTGCTGCCCGGCGTGCCCGTGCCGCCGTCACCGGACGTGCTGCCCGCCGAGCCCGACGCCCCGCCGACGATCCCCGGCGGCTTCGTGCTGCCGGTGCCCGCGCCGGGCGGCCCCGCCGGGTTCCTGGTCGCGTTCGAGCGCGAGGGCGCCCGCCCTGCCGGGCTGGCCGTGGTGCAGCACATCGCCACCGTGGCCGCGCTCCAGGTCGCCATGGCCCGCAACGAGCGCGAGACGCTGCGCCGCGAGGGCGCCGAGACGCTCTCGGAGCTGCTGCAGGACGTGCTCGACCCGGCCACCGCGCGCCGCCGCCTGGCCCGGCTGGGGCTGCCGCTGGAGACCGACGTGGTGCTCGTCGTGGTGCGCGGCGCCGGCGACGACGACCTGCGGCGGGCCTTGGCCGACCACCCGCACCTGCTGCTGCGCCGGGGCGACGACCTGTACGTGCTCGGCCCGCCGTCCCTGGCCGGGCCGATCGCCGAGCTCCCGGACGCCCGCGCGGGCATGAGCCGGCCGTTCCCGCCCGGCGCCTCCACCCGCGTGGCCAGGCGCGAGGCCGTCTGGGCGGCCACCCGGGCCGTGGAGTCAGGGCAGCCGATGGTCGTCTACGGCAAGGACCCGACGGGCAGGTGGCTGCCGGAGGACACCGACACCCTGGCCGCCCTGGTGGACCACGTCCTGGGCGAGGTGCTCGCCTACGACGCCGCGCACGACTCCCACCTGCTGGCCACGGTCCGCGTCTGGATGGAGCACGACCGCCGGTCCGACGACACGGCGGCGCTGCTGCACATCCATCCCAACACGCTGGCCTACCGGCTGCGCCGGTTCGCGGCGCTCACCGGGCGCGACCTCACCTCGACGGCCGCCTTCGCCGAGGTGTGGCTCGCCCTCCAGGCGGCCCGGCGGCTCGGCCTCTTCTAGGACAGGCGTACGGTGAGGACGATCGGGCACCTGTGCGTCTCTTCGCTTCTCTGCATAAAACGCTCATTAATGCCTAATGCCACATAAGGGCATGGCGAGCAACGGACCAGTGCTTGACAAGCTGCACGACCCCTCGATTTACGGACTCTTCATCTTCGGCCCGTAATGCGGCGTTTACCTTACGTGTCCTCGCCTGGATCCCGTGGCTGCAAGGGTTCCCCTGGTCACCTCGTCGCCTTGCCGCGGCCTTGACCGGGCGGGACCGCGCAGGCCATCAGCCCTCGTCTCGATTTCATGACATTCGAGCCGAGATTGAGCATCGCCGTTACGGTCCCCTGGTCGGCCGACACGCCATGGCCCATAATTCGGGATTGGTCGTTTATATTGTAATAACTGTCTCTCTGTCCAGTTTATTACTATGTGAGCCTCAACGGGGTGTATATGAGGTTTTGCCTTCTCGGTCCGCCGGAGGTGCGCGGCGACGCCTGCCACCTGTGGTTTCGAGGGCACCGTCAGCGCGCGGTCTTCGCGGCCCTGGCGCTGAACGCCAACCGGGTCGTGGAGACCGACAGACTGGTGGACATCGTGTGGGGTGACCGCCCTCCCCCCACCGCGCAGGCCCAGATCCAGAAGAGCCTCTCGGCACTGCGGCGGACGCTGGGCCGCACGCCCACCGGAGGCGAACGGATCAGCACGGTCTGCACGGGTTACCTGCTCCACGCAGACCCGGAGGAGATCGACGTGGAGGTGTTCAGAAGAGAGGTGCGACAGGCCTCGTCCGCCATGGTGGCGGGTGACCTGCCCACGGCGGTCACCTGCTTCCGGCGGGCACTGGCCCGCTGGTTCGGGCGGGCGCTCGACGGTGTCCCCGGGCTCGCCGCGGAGGCCGCCCACCTGGAGGAAGAACGTCTGATCGCCTGGGAGGAGTGCATGCACGCCGAGCTGGCGCTCGACGGGCACGCCAGAGTGGCGGCCGAGATCGAGCCGCTGGTCGGGAGGCATCCGTTGCGCGAGCGTCTGTGCGCGTTGCTGATGATCGCCCTGTACGGGTGCGGGCGCAGGGTCGAGGCCCTGCGCGCCTACCACGGCATGAGGGGGCGACTCCGTGAGGAGCTGGGCATCGAGCCCAGTAGCGCGCTGCGCGACATCGAGCACGCCATCCTGATGGAGACACCGGCGGCCGAGATGCTGCCCGTCCCATGACGGGCCGAGGGCTGAGCGTGGCGATCGGCGCGGCCGTGGCCGTCGGCCTGCTGGTCGTACGACGCCGCTATCTCGTCATCACGGTCAACGGCGCCAGCATGCTCCCGACCTTCACCGAAGGTGACCGGGTTCTGGTGCGCAGGGGGAGCGTCCCGCTGCCGTCCCGCGGCGACGTGGTGGTGCTGCGCACCCCGCCGTCGCCGACCGGCTGGAACGGGCCGCCGTCCTCCACGGGTCCGGCACGCAGGGGCTGGAGCATCAAGCGGGTGGTGGCCGTGCCCGGCGACCCCTTGCCGGAGACCGCCGCCGACGCCTGCGGTGGGCCGGCGGGGACCCCTGTCCCGGCCGGTCGCCTCGTGGTCTTCGGAGACGCGCTCGACAGCTACGACTCCAGGACCTGGGGCTTCCTGCCCACTGAGCAGCTGATCGGTGTCGTGACCAGGCGACTGACCTCACGATCCGATCCGCCGCGCCGCGCCGGTAGCGACCGGGTAGCGATCCGGTAGGTCGCCCTGCGAAGGTGACGGCGCACTGCGGTGTGGAGGTGACACGGGGTCCCGCTGCCCCCTGGAGCGGGTCCGTGCACCATCGATGCGCAAGGGAGAAGCATGATCAAAAAGGTCAACGCTCTGGGCGACAGACTGCTCGCGCTGCTGCTGCCCAGCAGTACCGCGGACGCGGCCGCCAACTGTCAGGGCCAGTTCCTTTACACCGACGGCGACGGCTGCAACTTCTACTGCTACCGGTGGGGTGACCGCTCATCGAAGTTGAAGTGGTGCAGCAAGAACCCGACCTGCAGGGTCGTCTGCTACGAATGCTGCTGATCAGGTAGCACCGTCCTGCAGCAGCCGGACCAGGCCGAGTTCACCGTCGGCGCGGTGAGTGAGATGCGTGACCGCTCCCCCCGGGAAGCGCCCGCGCGTCCTGGCCGGTGCCGCCACTCATGTCGCCGGCGAAGCCGCCCCGCCTCCCGGTGGGGCGGCGCTCGCCGCCCGGCCCGTCCCGCTGGTCGTCAACGGGATCGCGATCCCCTCGCGATCTCGCGTCATTGTTCGCGCCGGCTCACTCACCGGCGGTCCTGAAAGGAAGACGGCGTGCCGTTTCTGGTGGCCGGAATGGTCTTCTTCGGGCTGTTGTGCCTGATCAACCTGGTTCTCACCCTGGCCGTGATCCGCCGGCTGCGCGACCACACCGAACGGCTCGGGGTGCTCCAAGCCGGAGATCCGTCCCAGGCTCTGCTGGCCCCCGGGACGTCGCTCCCGACGCTCCGGGCCGAGTCCGTCGACGGTGAGACGATCGACAGCCGGGTGACCTCGCCCGAGGTCGTCGCCCTGCTCTCCACGGAGTGCTCGGTATGCCTGGAGCAACTGCCGGACCTCGTCGGCCTCATCACCGACCGGCGCCTCGACCGCCCCGCTGCGGTGGCGGTGATCATGGGAGATGACAGCGCCCAGGCCGAGCAGCTGGTCGAGAAGCTGCTGCCGATCGCGAGCGTGGTCCGCCAGCCGTGGGGAGGCCCGATCGAGAAGGCGTTCCAGGCCAGGGCCTTCCCCGCTTTCTATCTAGCCTCCGAGGGAGTGGTGCGGGCCGCCTCCATCTCCGTGGCGGATCTGGACCGGCCGGTTCCCGCGTGATCCGCGCCGCACGGAAGCCTGCGGACACCTCGCGCCCGGACACCCGGCAGAGTTCGGCCGCCGGCACGCTCTGGCAACGGGCCGTCGACGCGTGGACGATGGTCTGGCGATCGGGCCCGCTGTTGGCGCTCGGTTCCGTCGCCCTGTCCGTGCTGTCGGGCATCTGGCCCGTCGGGGGCGCCTGGCTCACCAAGCTGCTTCTCGACGAGCTGAGCAGCCCTCGGCGTGACGAGGTGGTGCTGGTCGGGCTGGCAGCCGGGCTGGCCCTCCTCGGCCTGCTGACCGCCACCCTCCCTCATGTGGAACGCTATCTCGACGCGCAGCTGCGCCGGCGGCTCGACCTGCTCGCCCGCGACGAGCTGTTCGGCGCGGTCAACCGGTTCGCCGGGCTGGCGCGCTTCGAGTCGCCCCAGTTCCTCGACCGGCTGCGGCTGGCCGAACAGACGGGCCAGTCGGCGGCCGCCCAGATCGTCCTGCCCGCGTTCTCCGTGCTGCGCACGCTCATCTCGGTCGTCGGGTTCGTCGTCACCCTGACGTTGCTGAGCCCGGTCATGACCGCTGTGGTGCTGCTCGCCGCGGTGCCGGCCGTCCTCGCGGAGGTGGCCCTGAGC